>JBBSNR010000033.1:0-14531 GCA_038260635.1 Phormidesmidales cyanobacterium | reverse complement strand
TCCCAAATGCCGGGTAAGTCCAGGCACATTTCAGGGTAGTAGCGAAAAAAGTCGTCCCAGCGGTTTTCAAACAGCGCCCATTTGGGGTATATCCCGTCTTCAGCATCTTGCCAATCGACTTCGAGCAAGTCGTTGATGCGCGCTTGAATGCTCTGGATCATCGTCGGGGTGAGCGGGTTGGGCTCATGTCGCTGTTTAGGCGATACCGTATTCAAAATTTGGGTGCTGAGAGTTTTATGAGCAAAGCCAAAGTACTGTTTGCCCTGTTGAAAGGTTTGGTAGGCGATCTTTGTGAGGGTATCTGGCATAGGAGATATAGAGGCTGAGCGCAGTTTTGGATGAGAAATTATTTTCCTATTGTAAAAGAGTGTTACGAAAGTTGTGGGGCCAGATTCACAAAAATCCTGTCTGTCAATCGGTATAGATAGGGGCAGTATGCGGATAGAGGCGGGACAAATAGAGGCATTTAAACCCAAAGAAGCCGCCTGTAACAGACGGCTTCTTCTGATGAAACGAAAACCCGCCTTGACCCATAGATTAGGTCAAGGCTTGCCTAACCTATTTGATAAAGAGCATCTCTTCGTAGGTGGGCAAAGGCCAGAAATCGTCAGCGACTTCGCCTTCCAGGGTGTCAGCAGCCTCGCGAACGCTGTCCATCATGCTGCGAATGGTAGTAGCGCAGTACTGCATGTGGTCTTCGACCGAGTCAAAATCGTGCTTGGTGATGGCGCTATCTAGTTCGTTAGCGCCATCAAGCAGCGTCTTAGCGAGGCCAGCCACCTTTTCAACGCTGGATTTATCAACGTCGATACCAATATCGCTAAGGTTGGCGATCGCCCCCGCAGATTCGCTCAGATGCCGCATGACAGCCGGGTAGATCAGGGTTTTGGCCATATCTACCACTAGCTTAGCTTCCACATCAATAAAGAGAATGTACTGCTCAGCGTAGACTTCATAGCGGCTTTCTAGCTCAGTTGGCGAGAGGACACCGGTGCTTTCAAACAGCGTTTTGATGCTCGGGTCTTTCAGGTAGGGCAGGGCGTCAGCCGTGGTTGGAATATTCAGCAGGCCGCGCTGCTCAACCGCCTCAGTGTGCCATTCTTCGGAGTAGCCGTTGCCGCCAAACACAGCCATGCCGTGCTTGTCCATGATGTCTTTGAGAATAGGCTGAATCAGCTGACCGACTTCTTCGGGGCCAGCTTTGCGATCGCCCAACTTGCTCTCTAGCTGGTCAGCAATCCAGCCCAGCGAATCGGCCATCATCGTGTTCAAGGCAATTAACGGGCCAGAGACCGACTGGCTAGAGCCCACAGCGCGAAACTCAAAGCGGTTGCCGGTAAAGGCGAAGGGGGAGGTGCGGTTGCGATCGCCCGCATCCCTCGACAGAGGCGGCAGCACATCCACCCCCAGATTCATCACCCCTCTGTGGCTAGAGCCCTTCAGGTCGCCGTCCTTAATCTGGTTGAAAATATCCTCCAGCTGACTGCCCAGGTAGACAGACATAATCGCCGGTGGTGCTTCGTTAGCCCCCAAGCGATGGTCGTTACTAGCTGTGGCAATCACCGCCCGCATCAGCGGCCCATACATATGAACGCCGCGAATCACCGCGCCGCAAAAAGCCAAGAACTGTAGGTTCTCCTCTGGCGTGTCGCCAGGATCGAGCAGGTTACCCTGAGTGGAGTTACCAATGGACCAGTTAACATGCTTACCCGAGCCGTTAATCCCGGCAAAAGGCTTCTCGTGTAGCAAGCAGATAAAGCCATGTTCCTTAGCGGTATCGCGTAGGGTCGTCATCATCTGCTGCTGGTGGTCACTGGCCACGTTTGCAGATTCGTACACCGGGGCAATTTCAAACTGACCGGGGGCCACTTCGTTGTGGCTAGTCTTGGCTGGAATTCCCAGCTTGTAAAGCTTGCCCTCGACATCGTGCATGTAAGCCTGCACGCGCGGCGGAATCGCTCCAAAGTAATGGTCGTCAAACTGCTGTCCTTTGGCGGGAGCCTTACCAAAAAGCGTACGGCCTGCCATCAGCAGATCGGGGCGGGCATTGGCAAAGTTAGAATCGACTAAGAAGTACTCCTGCTCAGCGCCGCAGCTGGAATTAACCGACGCCACTTCATCATTACCCAGCAGCTTCAGCAAGCGCTTAGCGGCTTTATCTACGACCGCAATAGAGCGCAGCAGCGGCGTTTTTTTATCGAGCGCCTCGCCTGTCCATGAAACAAAGACGGTCGGAATGCACAGCGTCGCCCCGCAGTCGTTTTCCAAAATGTAGGCCGGGCTGGTCACATCCCAACCGGTGTAGCCCCGCGCTTCAAAGGTGTCGCGAATGCCGCCGTTTGGAAAGGAAGATCCGTCTGGCTCACCCTGTATGAGTAGCTTGCCAGAAAACTCCGAAATCACGCCGCCATCGCTCTGCGGTGAAATAAAGCCATCGTGCTTTTCAGCGGTGCCGCCCGTCAGCGGATAAAATACGTGCGCATAAAACTTAGCGCCCATCGACATAGCCCAGTCGCGCATGGCCCCGGCCACGGCATCCGCTACGGTGGGGTCGAGCTTTTCACCCGTTTTAATCGTCTTTTTGAGTGACTTGAAAATGCTCTTAGGCAGGGTCGCCTGCATTTTGCTCAGGCTGAAAACGTGCGAGGCCCAGATATCTTCCAGTTTTTCTAGCGCTTTCGGTTCGATGGGTTCTTTATTGGTAATTCCGTAAATTGCTTGAACGCGCGTCTCATTTCCGGTCATATCTTTTTCCTAAGTGTTGCGGAGGCCATAGAGGTGCTAACGATCCTATGAATAGCGATTGATAGGTTTTGTATAGTCATATACAAAACCTTCAACAAGTTTTATTGAATTTCCTTTACAGCTCCTAAATTATTAGCCCCGAGCGCCTGCAAACCCTGATCAGACCCTGAAGGGACGCAGTAGATAATTTGCTAGCAGCCTTCAAATTGGGAGGCGCTTGCCAGACGAATTGTAAACTTTTCCTGCGATCGCCCTCATGTAATTGCCCCTGAGATGAGAGGATTTGGCTCCCGTGGTAAACTCAAAGTCAATTACTCTAAAAGACAAATTACTCTAAAAGGCTAAACCCGCTGTAATGCCTGTAGCCCAAAACATGTAACTTTAAGGGCGTTTATCTAGTCGCCCAACGTTGGGAGAAATTCATGCGAGATACGGTCACCCGTTTAATTAGCAATTACGACACCACAGGTCGCTACCTGGATCGTGCTGCAATGGACTCTTTGCAGTCGTATTTCACCACTGGCGCGGCGCGAGTCAAAGTGGCAGCGCTGATCAGCGCCAATGCCGCTGAGATTTCTCGGGAGGCTGGCAAGCGTCTGTTTGAGGAAGTGCCTGAGCTGCTGCGTCCGGGCGGCAATGCCTACACGACTCGTCGCTATGCTGCCTGCCTGCGGGATATGGACTACTACCTGCGCTACAGCACTTACGCGCTAGTGGCTGGGAATAACGATGTTCTGATGGAGCGGGTGCTTCAGGGTCTACGTGAGACCTATAATTCTTTGGGCGTACCAATCGCACCCACGGTCAAAGGCATTCAGATTATGAAAGAGATGGTGAAGGACAAGGCCGTTGAGTCGGGCATTGAAGACACCTCTTTTATCGACCAGCCCTTTGACTTTATTTCTCGCGAAGTCAGCGAAGTCAGCATTTAGGAGGTCTCTAAGGGCGGGCAATAGCTATACGCCCCTATAGACCAAGACTAAAGGCCCCATTTTTCTGGGGCCTTTTTTAGTTTTCACAGTTTTACAGTACGCCGCTCTATGCTTGCTCTCGGTATTGACTTTGGGACTTCCGGAGCGCGAGCGATTGTCCTTGACGCCGCTGGCCAAATTGTCGCCCGCTCTTGCCGTCAATTTGCCTCTGGAGAAGCGGCCAGTGCAGAGGCGTGGCGGCAAACGCTGTGGGCATTGATTGGCGCGATCGCTCCTTCAGTTCGCACTCAAATAGAGCGGATTGCGATTAACGGCACCTCAGCCACTGTGCTGCTCTGCGATCAAAATGGCCAGCCGCTGACGGCCCCGCTGCTATACGACGATGCTCAGGCTCGTTCTGCACTGTCGCAGGCGCAAACCGCAGCGCCGCCGGAGAGCCCCGCATTGAGTGCAACCTCCAGTCTGACTAAGGCCCTGTGGTGGTATCAAAGCTTGGATCTGGCGGTGCGATCGCAGATCGCCTACCTCGCGCATCAGGCCGACTGGCTAGCTGGGTTACTCCACGGTCAGCCTGGCATGAGCGACTATCACAATGCCCTGAAGCTAGGCTACGACGTTGGCGCGCTGGCTTACCCTGACTGGCTGCTAAATCTGCCTGTTGCGCCGTGGCTGCCTGCGGTGAGCGTGCCAGGAGAGGCGATCGCCCCAGTCCTACCCGCCATTGCCAAGCAGTTTTCGCTCTCTCCCACCTGCCAGATATGCGCCGGTACTACCGATAGCATTGCCGCTTTTCTGGCCAGCGGCGCTCGCCACCCCGGAGAGGCCGTCACCTCTTTAGGCTCTACGCTGGTGCTTAAGCTGCTCAGCCGCCAACCGATTAATCATCAGGCGTTTGGTATCTACAGTCACCGGCTAGGAGACCTGTGGCTAGTAGGGGGTGCGTCTAATACAGGCGGGGCCGTTCTTCAGCGTTTCTTCAACGCTGACCAGCTGACAGAACTCAGTCTGCAAATAGACATCTCTCAGCCCTGCCCGCTGAGCTATTATCCGCTAAACGCGCCCGGCGAACGCTTCCCAATTAATGACCCAGACTACCCGCCGCAACTGACCCCCCGCCCGCCACAAGATCAAGACTTTCTCTATGGCCTACTCGATGCGATGGCGCGAATTGAAGCAGAAGGCTACCAAACGCTCAGCAGCTTAGGTGCGCCGCCGCTACAGCAGGTCTACACCGCTGGCGGTGGTGCCCAAAATCTGACCTGGCAGGCACTGCGACAACGATGGCTAGGCATCAAGGTAGATGGGCCGGTAGCCGTAGATATCGCCGCTCAAACAGAAGCTGCCTACGGAACCGCACAGCTAGCGCTGGCCGGGCTCAGCGAATTTGCCATATAGCTGTGGAAACAGATGCTTTAAATAATAGTGAGGCCTCAGCCCCTAATTAGCCACCCAGCTGGTTGCCCCGGCGATACTGCATGTAGGCGGCAGCGAATAGGCCAATCAGGGTAACGGGAATCAGACCTAAAACGATGCCAGATAGTAAAGGCTCTACCACAGTAATTTTCCTCTCTCAGTAAACATAGTTTGGACTAAATCACGGATGACCCAGTCGGCGAATGCGAATGCCAAGCCAGCTATTGGCGGTCGCCGGATGCTTTGCTTAAATTCGCTTATTCAATCTTAATGGGAATCGAGCGTCTCAGTAAGGAAATACACTCAAGTTTACTGGCTGCTTCTACGCTGTTGGCCGTATCTAGCAGGGCTGGCAACCGGCGTGAATGCCGGTCATTCGTGGGTTTTTCGACTGCTTCTAGCATTTGAAAACCTAGGAATGCTATAAAAATAGACTCGCAATATTATTTTGATCTGTATTAAGACTTGTCTTATTCTCTGAAAAAATCTTAAGCTATATATAGTTAAAGACTTGTTACGAGACGCTGGGCGGTGGCAACAGAGAATGTGCAAAAGCAAATGGTGCAAGACCGGCCCTCAGAAAGGCCTTTGAAAGAATCGCTAGAAGGGCCCGTAGAAAGTCAGCCTGCGGCTGTGATCGCAGTAACGCGGCAAATTGTCATGATTGTGGTGAGCTTGGGGCTAGCGCTAGGCATCATTCTGTGGGGCGTACATGCCCTACAGGAGAGCGATCCCTACGTGCAGGGCGTGCTGCATTTGACCGGTGATGCGGGTCGGGGACGCGAAATTTTTCAGATGAACTGCGCGACCTGCCACGGCCTTGAAGCAGCTGGTGAAGTCGGCCCAGATCTGCACGGTGTCTCTGAGCGCAAGTCTCGGGTGGCTTTAATTGAGCAGGTGACGAGCGGCCAAACCCCACCTATGCCTCAGTTCCAGCCTAATGAAAGAGACATGGCCGACCTGCTGAGCTTTTTAGAAACGCTGTAGCACGGGCAATGAGCGGTCGCTATTGCCATGAGCCCGCCTCGCATTTAAGAATTTTCTCTAGAATTTCTACCTGCTCCGGATCTCCGGTAGACAGCTGTGCCTGCCGAATTTTTTGCTCGGATGCAATGTTGGCCAGTTCCATTTGCAGCCGCTGATGGTAGGCTTGCCTGACTGTGTTGGGTGCAGGTCGCGGTGTGCTGGCTCGATTGGTCTGATACGAGAGCGCCGGGTCAAAATTGAGCTTGGCGGCGAGCGAGCGGATGACATACTGCTGCTCTGGGCGGGCGATCGCAATCAAATCCGCCATCGGCTGCGCCAAAAGGCTGACCCTATCTTCGTCTGAGAGCTGCCGCTGGAGCCAGGCCTCGACGGTGGAGATCGGCCAGTCGGTAGTCGCTTCATCGACTTTGGCAAAGGCATGGGCCTCGGCGTAAGAGACTTGCCCATCCCGGTCGTAATCAGCTGAAGGAACGGGTTGGCCGGTGCGATCGCGCCCACTCAGCCCGGCAAAAAAGCTAGAGCTGTAGTCTTTGTAATCGGCCTCATTGACCGCAGGCGTACAGCCTACCGAGGGCCTCTCTGCCACCGTCGCAAAAAAACCACAGCGAGTCTGTAGCGCTACCGGCTGCGCTGGGTCGCCATTTTCATAGATCAAATTGGCAAATGAGCCTGAGTAGCACTGGGCCATCATCGTGACAAAGGGCTGATCAGTCGGGAGGTCTTCTAGCCAACCGGCCATGGTTTGAACCGAGACCGGAGCCTCGTCCCACAAGAGCAGCCAGTTATTATCTTCATTTTCGTCGTTGCGAGCGCCGTGACCCGTGAAGTAAAAGAAGGCAGGACAGGGAGTTTCGGCTCGGGCAACGGCAGCAAACCAGCCGCGAGTGTTGGCCTGGGTAGCGGCTCCGCTCAGGCCGGGAATATTGGGCGCTTTGAACTGCTGCTGCTGATTTTCGTCGAGATAGCGTACGGTGGCCCGACCGTCGTTACCATTGGCAAAAAGCAGGTGCGCTAGACCCGGATCAAAGCCGAGATGAGTGAGCGATCGCTGAAAATAGAGCAGGTTCTTTTCGAGGGCAATCTCGTTATAGCTGAGCGCACCACCCCCACCCACCCCGCCAAAATAGGTGCGGGCCGTCCCTGGCAGCCCGATCTGCGCAACAGAAGCCTGCCCGTCGAGCCGCCAGCCCACATAGCTAATGGATAGTCCAACTGCGGCAACGCCCAGTAGCCTGATGATGCGCTGCATAGCTGCTCAAAATCCGCTCAAAACACGCTTCTATTGTAGGCAAGAGATTTTCCATTCGGGGCTCGCAGCTGCGCTACATCCGGCACAGACTGGTGGCCAAACCTTGGGTAATTTTTGCCATCGCCTCTATGTTTAGAGTCTCTATGCAATCTGAGGCGGTGTGGTAGTGAGGGTTTCTCAGGTGAGCCGTATCAGTCACCAAAATTGCCGGATAGTTTGCATCCCAAAAGGGAGCATGGTCGCTGCGCCGGGTATCTGGAATTTGTTTGCCCCGGTTGACTACTGGCAGCCACTGACAGGGCGCACCTGCCTGCTGCAAACAGCGCTTCATTTTCACCATTTGCGGGAGGGTCGGGCCGTTGCCAATCAGGGCGACAAAATCGCCCGTACTGGGGTAGATGCGTCTGAGCCAATCGAGCGGATACTGCTGGGAATGGGGCGCTGCTGAAAAATAGCCGAGCATCTCTAAAGACAGCATTAAATGGAGGGGGCGCTGCTGCTGTCGCCACGTTTGAGCGCAGGTAGTGCTACCGACCAAGCCGTATTCTTCTAAATCGAAGGCGACGAAGCAAATGGGCCGACGTGACCCCTTGGCTGAGGCGGTACCTGCCAACAGCGCTGCTAATACCAGCATGACCGCTACGCCGCTGGCGTTGTCATCAGCGCCGGGCGAGCCTGGCACCGTGTCGTAGTGAGCCCCTACCAGGACGGGCGCTAGCTGAGGCTGCGTGCCCTCCAGGTTCAGGCACCAGTTGAAATGTTCGCGTCCTCGTGTGACATAGCTTTGGGCGGTGACTTGCCCCCACCGACTCAGCTCCGAGCGAATATACTGCTGCGCGAGCTGATGCTTGCCTGAAGCCAGGTAGGGATCTCGGGGGCCAGCTAACGCCTGTAGATGGCAGTTGAGCTGCTGAACTATCTCCGCCAGTGTTTGCACAGTTGCCCTTGCGTATGATCGGCTTGGATTTCCACAGCGTATCTTCCCCCAGTATCCTTCACAGCATTTCAACCTGATAGTATTTGAACCTTGAGTATCGGACGCCAGGTGAGATATGAAAATGGGCAAAGGGCCAGCAGGCAGGCGACCGCGCTATCCATCTCGGGTGCATATTCGGATGGATCAGGGCCGGTTTCAGATAATGGGCCTGGGTGCCTGGTATTCTTACTGGCGCTCTCCCTACTATCTGATGCTGACGGTGCCGTGGCAGGGCTTTTTTGCAATCACCATTAGCCTGTATGCGATCGCCAATGCCTGCTTTGCGCTGCTGTTTTTGCTAGGCGGCCCCGACACTATTATCAATGCTGAGCCGGGTTCGTTTAGCGATGCGTTTTTCTTCAGTGTGCAAACCTCAGCCTCAATTGGCTACGGCGTGATGTCGCCGGGCAGTGCCTATGCCCATCTGCTGGTGACGCTAGAGGCGATTATTTCGCTGCTGGGCATTGCCGTGCTCACCGGGCTAGCCTACGCCCGGTTTTCTCGGCCTACAGCCCAGGTGCTTTTCAGCCGGGTGGCAGTGGTCACGCCTTTCCAGGGCACGCCCACGCTGATGTTCAGGGCCGCCAATGAGCGTCGCAATCAGATTTTGGAAGCGCAGATGCGCTTATACCTCACCCTTGACGAGGTCAGCGAAGGCCGGACGATGCGCCGATTTTACGATCTGGCGCTGCTGCGCGATCGCAACCCCAGCTTTTCTCTCTCCTGGACCGCGCTCCACCCGATTGATCAAGCCAGTCCGCTGTTCGAGTTTTCCCATGCCGACTTGAGGCGCACCCACGCCGCCCTGTTAATCTCCCTTAGCGGCATTGATCAAACGGTGGGCCAAGCCATCCACACCCGCCACACGTATTACGCGGGTGATATTTTGTGGCATCGTCAGCTAAAAGACATTATTCACATTGCCGATAGTGGCGATCGCCACATCGACTTTTCAGCCTTTCACGAAGTGGAATAGTACTTTTCACAGCAACGGCTACTTTGTCAATAGAATTCGGTGCCGCTATAGATTAGCTTTTCAAAAGTGAGCCGGTTATGGACTACATTTTTTGCGCAATAACTGGCTGAACTGACTGACCTCATAAGCTTCCGGCCTCTTCATGAAACCTTAACCTAATGGCAGATGGGCAGGATCAGCGACAGCTAGCGCCCTTGAAGGTGGGATCGAGTCTGTATAATTGTACGTTCTGATACAAAAAGATCCGGACAATCGTCTCCGATAGCCAGAAACGTATGGATGTTCCAGCTTTACCGCCCTCTCATCAGGGCAATGTTCCTGCCATTGTAGCCAGCGCCACTGAGCTACCTACGCCGGTGCTGATAACCCTTACCCCCTCGACAGATCAAACCTCTACGCCTGCTGGCTTTCTGGCTTCATCTCGACTGGCGCACTCTTTCAATTTTGTGGATCGGGTGCTGCGGTCAGCCAATCTTGATCGCGCTGAGCGTGACCCATTCAGCGCGACCGTGCCTATTCAGCAGGTGCAGCGCTATAGCTGGCATCCGGTGGTGCCAGTCGATATTCAAGTCAGACGGGTTGAGTCTGCGCCGCAGCAGGCACTGGCTGAAAATGCAGCTTGGGCAGGTGCCTTTACCGGCCAGTGCTCGCCAGTGGCTCAACGCCAGCTACAGGCAGGCCCCTTCTATCAGATTAGCTTTGACGACCAGACCCTGGGCTATGTAGCGGGTGAAGGTCACGCTTATCTGCTGGCTCAACAGTTGAAGCGACTGCTGCGGCAGGCATCGTTTAATCCTGAGGCGATCGCCCCCTCCCCCATTACGTCCTACACCGATGAAACCGATCAGAGTGCCAGACCTGACCTGATGATTGCAGCTGATGGCCAGCAGCTGCTGACGATCAATCCATCCCTGGCTGAATCGGTTGGCTATGACCCAGAGTGGGCAGCAGTGGCCTGGGCTAACAACTTACGCCTAGCGCTCGATGCCCAGCCATTGAGCCCGCTCGATGCCCAAATGTCGCTCAAAAGCCTACAAGCTTCAGAGGTTTCTATGACCGGCAAAGCCTCCTGGTACGGGCCTTATTTTCACGGGCGAACGACAGCCAACGGCGAAACCTTCAATCAAAACGATCTCACCGTTGCCCATAAGTCTTTGCCCTTTGGCACCCAGCTCAAAGTTCGCAACCTGCTCAACGACAAAACAGTAGTGGTGCGAGTCAATGATCGGGGGCCGTATGTGGGCGATCGCTCTCTCGACCTTTCTAAAGCAGCGGCCCGCTGCCTGGGCAGTGAGCAGACAGGCGTCATCCCCTACGAAGCGATAATTTTAAAGGAGACCAAGCCTTTAGCCCTTGCCGCTAAATCCTAGCTTTTGTATTGAGCCTTTGTCCTTGGGCCTTTGTCTTACAGCCCTGGCCCCCTTGGCTCACTGCCTCAACTGCTCTAAAACCGTTTTGCACTGCGGGCTAAGTAACGCCCAAGCTGTAGCCTGCGCTCTATCCTATTGGTCTAGATTATTGGTCTGGCAGCGCTATCACCTTTCCTCGCAGCTGCCGGTCAATCTGACTAAGCGCGTCCAAGTCGCCCCTCGGCAGGTTGTGGTCAAAGCCCGACCAGCTCTGAGGATCGGGCTGCTGTAAAAAGTTGAAGGCACGGCGAAAGTCAGCCGGTGTAGCCGCAACCGGAGCGCTGAAGTGGCAAGGAATAATCTGCTGAAAGTCCCACTGGGTGATCTGATCTACCCAGGCCAGCACCGCCTCAGGCCCACGGTTGAAAATCAGAGTTTGTAGGATCGGGGCGACCAGCAGCTGCCCGTCTTTGCGCAGGGTTGAGAACGACTTGCGCCAGCCCTGCTGCCACTGAAAAGGATAGAGGCCAAAATAGTTTTTCTTAGAGTGATCAGGCGAGCTGACAGCATCTTGCAAAATGCTTTTAATCGGCGGCACATTCAGCGTCTCTGGCTGAAAGTAAAAGGTAAAAAGGGCAATCCGAGCCCAGCCCTTGCGGCGATTGCCCGGATTGTCTTCTAAGGGGTCTTGGGCACTGTTGCGGGCGTGAAAGATCAGCGGGTAGGGGTCTTGGACCACTACTTCCGGCGGATCTAGAGGAATGGAGAGGACGGTGTCAATAGCCAGAAGCGATCGCGTCTCCCGGTGGAAAAAAGCAACCTCGGTGTAAGGCTTAATGCTCAGCTCAATCGGTCCGACCGTGGCATAGTCAAATTCGTCGTAAAAGGGCGTTTGGCTGGGGTCATTGGGCAAGACGTGCGTGCGCTTGGCAGGAAAGCCCAGCCAGCTCAGAGGCAAATCGACCGGAAAGCTCCACTGATTGGGAGCGACAAATACCTGCGATCGCTTAAATCTCTGGGCAAATGGCCCAGCAAAATACTTATGCTCCACCCCGGTCACGGTCGGCAAAATCACGTACTTTACCTCGCCGTGGTCTACCTCCAGCTCTCTGACCAACCGCACACATTCACGGGTCGGGGCCACCGGAGAGAAGACCAGCAGCCCGCCCTCAGCCAGCTTGATCACCGTCATCCGAATCGGCACCACCACGTAAAAAATTCCCTGCACCTGTTCAAAGAGCCAGAGCTTATCGGGGATGATCTCCCGGCGCAGCGTGCGCCGCTGTCCGTAGGGATAGATCGGCACAATTGGCCAAAGTGGCCAAGCCCGGTCGCCGGGTTTGCCGCTGGTCGATTCAGGATTGGGGTAAGGGGGGGTGCGATCGTTCAAGCTATCTTGTCCTACCTGCTCAAAATCAAGGAGCTGTTATCAAGGAGCCGTGATTAAATGTCGAGTGGCGCTGGGCTCGGCCCAACCTCTCGGCCCAATCTCTCAGCCCAAACTACAGTAGCGTGATGTCGGAAAACGTGATTTCTGTACTGGAGCCATCTGCTGACTTCACTGTCCGCTTAGCTAAAATGGTGTAGCCGCCCACTTCTGTGTAGTCATCGGTAAATTCGCTGCGGTCCTGCTTCACTTCTCCTGTCTCAGGATCGCGGTACACCGAATCGTAGGTGCGAGACAGATAGCCACTGCCTGTGTCGTAAGCGCTAAACGTGTGAATAGTGACGACCACGCCGTGAATATGGCGATGCACCATCGTAAATTCGTCGTTTTTGATCTTATAGGCATCACCTTTGGCTTTGCCACCGACCGCGATTTTTACCGCGCCGTCCTCGTCAGTCCCTTCAATGCTAAACGTGTTTTCTCCGTGAGTCTTGGCAAACGGACGGCTCACCCGGTGAATGGCCACTTCCCACAGCTGGTTTTTGATGATTTCCTGAGCCGTTTCATCGGCCACATCAAAGACTTCCGCTGACAGGTCAGGGTTGACCCGAGCGCTGCCCTGAACCGTGCTACCGTCTCGATTCAGCGTGACGTTGGTGGTGTAGCCTGGAAAGGCTTTATCCCAGGTGTAGCGGTTCTCGTAGGCAGCTTGAACCATTTCGCGAGCTGAGACTTGGAGGGCAGTCATAGGTTTTCTCTGTAGACAGCAGCTGTTTTGAACGAGCGATCGCCCAGCTGCTTTATAACGAGCGATCACTTAACAACTACGATCTTAATGCAAAGGCAATTGTCTGGGCTACACAGGGGACAACTCGATCCGCACAGCCCCGCGTCTGCTCGGTCTCAATCCGGGTTGCTTCGACTTTCCATTGCACAGAATTACCCCAAGCCTGCTGCCGAATCCAGCAAAACTTTCCTAAATAGCGCTCCAATACAAAATCTGGCAGGTCACTGGGCTGACCTTTCAAACGGACAAACTTTCCTGGAGTCAATTGAGTGTTCATAGGCACCGCAGACAGCATCAGTAGAGCGAGACAGAAACATATTAAACGAAATAGTACAAAAGAACTATATTTATACGTTTTGCCTACCTGTTTGGACGTATCGGGCGATGACACCGACATCAGCAGACTCTTTCATCACTATCGATGTAGTTAACATTTGTTAATACATAAAAATAGTCGCTCTGCCGAAGGCCTAGCGCTATCTACCCTTTTATATATTTGTGGGCCAAAAGTCACAAACCTGAAAATGGACAGAGGTTTTACTGTCCTCAGCCCTCCACTTTGTCCAATGCCTGAGCAGAGCAAGGCTAAATCGTGGCCAAGTGGAATACAGCTCAAGGCAAAACGACCGGCACCGTCAAAAAGAAACTGACCGATACCACCGATATCAAAGGCCATACTGCCAAAGCAACCGAGTCTGACCCGCAGTACTTGATAGAAAGCGAAAGCACTGGCAGTGAAGCCGCTCATAAGCCAGATACACTAAAACCGGCTGACTAGACCAGCCAGGTCAAAAGTCAAAAGGCCAGCTCCGAGAGAGCAGCTACTGTTCAATAGGTACTTTTACCAAAGCCAGCCTTTCCGACTGGGCAGCCAAATCTACGCAGCTGCGGTTCGTCTGGTCGGCTCGGGCCTGAGCTGAAGAATTGGGTTCTGCATCCGCGCTATCGCGATGTGACTTAGTTTTCTGCTCTCCAGTCGGGGGGGGTGTTTCCTGCTGATGGAGCGCAGAAGCGGCTAGGCGGGTGGTGTAAATCATCACCCCGAGGGTTGCAGCTAATCCCAAAGCTTGGAAAAACAAATTTTCGGCAGGTCTATCCAAGGCAATGATATTAGCGCCAAAGGTGCCGACATACACATAGGTGAAAATGACCGGCAGCATCCCTAACCAGGAGAAAAACAGATACTGCCAAAAGTTGATTTGAGTCAGGCTAAAGCCGTAGTTGAGGATGTTTGAGGGGAGGAGAGGCGATAGGCGCGTGAGCAAAACTATCTTCCAACCCTGCTGAGCAAAGGCTCGGTCTAACCTGTGAAACCGGCTGTTCTCGTGGACTACGCTGGTGATCCAACGGCGAGCTACCGTTTGCCCAATCACAAAGCAGACGGCAATGCTCAAAGTATCGGCAATAGAAGCGCTAACGACGCCTTCTGTCAGGCCAAACAAAGTACCCGCTGCCAAAATCAAAACGATGTTGGGTAAGCCAAAGATGGCCGCTACGACGTAGAGGGTGATGAACATCGGCATGGCCCAGACACCGCGACCCGCTAGCCACTGGTGGGCATCGGCAAGCCAGGTCAATAGGGGTAGGTGGCTGATCAAAACGGCTAAGCAGCTAGCGATCGCCAGCCCCGCCCAGACCCGTTTTTTGCGCAGCCACGCCAAAGTCATATCCATACACGCTTTCAACCCTGAATTTGCCTGAATTTGGGTGCTTAAACCGAGCCCTTACAT
>JBBSNR010000032.1:0-14620 GCA_038260635.1 Phormidesmidales cyanobacterium | reverse complement strand
TGGCGGCGATCGCTTTATCAAAACTCTTCAGCGCATCTCTATCTCTACCTAGCTTCATCAGCACATAGCCCCGATTGTCCCAGGCTTTGGCCAGCTGAGGATTAAAGCGGGTGGCTTTGTCAAAAGAGGCGATCGCTTCTTCGTAGCGCTCTAGCTCGGTTAGGGCCAGGCCGCGATTGAGCCAGGCAACCGCATCGTTAGCCTGGAGGGTGACCGCCTGGTCAAACGACTCAAAGGCTTCTTTGTGAGCCTGCAAAATGCCAAAGGCGACGCCCCGATTAACCCAGGCTTCGTGGTATTCGGGGTTGATGTCGAGGGCGCGGTCAAAGGCGGCGATCGCCTCTTCTCTTTTTCTTAACCGGCTCAGCACCATCCCCCGATTTAACCATGCCTTGGCATCGGTCGGATCGCCTTCAATCACTTGGTCAAAAGCACTTAGCGCCTGCTCGTACTGACGCTGCTCTCTCAGCAGTAGCCCGGCCTGATACCAGGCGTCACTGTTGTCAGGATCTAAGCGAGTGACTTCGTTGAGCGCAGCTAGGGCCTCTTCTTTTCTATCTAGCTCTGTGAGGGCGCGGCTCCGGTTGAGCCACAGGTCTGAATTGCCCGGCTGGACTTCTAAAGCCTGATCGTAGGCGGTGAGCGCGGCTTCGTACTGTTTGTTTTTTAGCTTTTGGTCGCCATCGGCAATGAATTCGTCAGCGGTGAGGAACAGCTCAGGGCGGTTTTCTCTTAAGCGGTTTACTTTCTCAGAGATATCGTCTAGCTGAGCCTGAGCGGTATTCATGAACGAATCGGCCACATACTCAGGGGTAACTTGCCCGAGCTGCTGCATAATCTGTTGCTTTTCGGCTTCGGCTTCGGCGTTCAGGGTGGAGAGCTTGGCTTGAATCTCTTCTTTGGTTTGATTAACTTCGTTGAGGGCGTTTTCCTGGCGCTGGTTTAAGCTGGCTTGCAAAGCTTCTAGGGTCTGCGCAAACTTCTCTTCAATCTGGCCTAAACGTTCTTGGGCGCTCTGCTCGCGTTCGGCGGCGGCTTTGGCAAGTTCGCCAATCTGTTCGCCGAGCCGAGCGTCAAAGCTGTTGAGCTTTTCAATGATCACGTCGCGTCTGCCAAAGACGGTGTTGCGCACACTGGTGAGTTCGCCGGTAAAGCTGCTTTCGATTTCTTGGAGCGATCGCAACAGCTGCTGCCGCTCACGGCCAATCCCCGACTGTAGCTCACCGAGTTCGTGGGTAAATTCGCCCTGCAACTGCTGCACAATTGCCAAAGCCTGGTCCCGCTGCTCGCCCAGGTCTCCCTGCAAGCCATTCAGCTGATCAGAGAAAGTGCGCGCTGTCTCGGTCAGCTCGGTAAAAAGCTCAGTCTTACGAGTGCTGACATCGTTACCCAAATTGGCCAGCTGCGCCCGGAACCCTTCAGCCGTGGCCTGCAACTGCATAATCGTATGGCTGCGCTCTTCGCCAACCCCTGCTTGCAGACCAGATATTTGAGCTTTGAAGTCATTGGCGACCCTGTCCATATCGCCCAAAATGGTGCCCTTACGCCCTTCTACATCGGCTTTAAGCGTGGCAAACTGAGTCAAAAAGCCATCGGCAGACTGACGGAAGCTCTGCATCATACCGGCCTGGCGGCTCTCCACTTCGCTGCGAATAGCGTTGAACTGCTGCTGCAATTCTTGAGTAGACCGCTGAATATTTTGCAGCGCCAGATCCCGATGGCCCAGCGCACTCGCCTGCACCTCTGAGAGTTCTTTAACCACTTCTTCTTCAGAGCTTCTGAGATTGGCGAGGGCCAGGTCGCGCTGCTGCTCAATTTTTGTCTTAGCCGCTGCCTCTGCTTCAGCGATTTTGGGGCCAAATTCATCGCTCATCTTTCGCAGATCAGAAATGACCTTATCTTTCTCGGTGACCGTTTCCGCCTGGAGACTGCCAAGCCGGTCGGAGAGTACCGATTCTTTTCGCTCCATTTCGTCAAAGAAGGCGGTTTTGCGGCGCTGAGTCTCTTCTTTGATCACCCCAATATGGCGAGAGAATTCGGCCTCGGAAGTGGTAAAGCGCTGCAAAATACGCTGACTTTCTACGGCACTCTCAGCTCGCATTTCCTCTAAGCGCTGTTTGGCCTCGGCTTTTAGCTCTACTGTGGTCTGGTCAAAATCTGTCGCAGTGGTCTCTAGCCTGCTGTTGATCTCTTCTAGCTGCTGCTCCCAGTGCTGGGCAGTTTGCCCTTTGAAGGCGTTGAGTTCTTCGACCAGTTTGTACAGCACTTCGCGCTGAGCGGCTACTTCGCGCTGAAAGGTGCTAGAGCGGCCCTGAAGCTCACCTGAGAGATCGTCAGCATCGGCCAAAATGCGGTTGAGGCTACGGGCGGCGTTGTGCACCTTGTTCTCTAGCTCGGTCATTTCGTTGAGCTGGGTGCGAACCACTGTGGCGACTTCATTCACCACCGAGCGCCGCAAAAACCACAGCATGACAATGCCAATCCCGAGCAGGAGCACTAGCGCCCCTAGCATGACGGCAAATAGCGTCGTGGCACGGTTGAGGGCGTCTTCAGCTTCGCGCTGAGCTAAGGGGCTAGTAGCAGGGACTGGAACCGGCGCTACAGTCGGCTCAGCAGTCTGGGCGGGATCTGGGGATTGGGCCTGAGCCAGGCTATCGGGCCCAAGACTACCTGCACTGACCCATCCACTGGCCAACCCGCTGACAAGCAAACTACCGGTGACTATCACCAATCGCCAATTTTTTCGATTCCCCTGCATGGGTGACCCCTTACTGTGGCTGACGTTCGCAGTCTGCACTAGCATTCTACCTGAATGGTCAGATTAGCAGATATTTTCCCCACTCCCTCGCTCCCCTACTGCCGCTATATTTAATTAATCAGGGATTAAGAATTATAGTTACCCATCTTTCCCCAGTTGCCCATGGCCGATGTCTCAATTGCCCAGCACTATCATCAGCGTACTAAGTACGATCCGGAGACAATCGCAGCCCAAAGCCGGGGGCCAAACGGGGGTTTGAACTGGGCGCAGCAGCCGCTGCCTTACAAAGACTATAAGTTGGGCCACAGCACAGACCTGAAGCCTTATTTGGAGAAAGAACCGATCGGCGCAGATGACGACTGGCGGTGGTGGCAGCGGCTATCGCGATTGCTCATCGATAGCTACGGGCTGACGGCCAAGGTGATGACCTACTCAGGCGAGCCGATGTATCTGCGGTCTGCGCCGTCGGCGGGGGGGCTTTATCCGGCTGAGATTTATCTGGTGTCGCGGGGGACCTCTCTGCTCCCGGCAGGGCTGTACAACTATCAGGTACGGACGCATTCGCTGCTGCGCTATTGGGACGATCACCCCTGGACGGATTTGCAGATGGCTTGCTTCTGGCATCCGGCGCTAGAAACCACTCAGCTGGCGCTGGTGGTGAGTGCCGTTTTTCAGCGCTCGGCTTGGCGCTATCAGGACCGAGCCTATCGGCGTGTGTTTCTCGATACGGGCCATTTGCTGGGCAATTTGGAGGTAGCGAGTACGCTGTGTGACTATCGTCTGCATTTGATTGGTGGCTTTGCCGATCAGCAGGTTAATCAGCTGCTGTATTTGGATGGGGCTGAGGAGAGTGCGATCGCTCTGCTCGCCCTGGCCGATCTATTCCAGGTCGAGCAAAATCTATCGCCTGCCCGCAGCGCCCTGCCGAGTCCCGTTCATACCGAGATTGCGGCAGTTGCCGATGGCGAACTGCTGAGCTACCTGCATCAAAATACGACTATCTCTGCTGAGTCAGGCTTTGGCCAGCTAGAGCAAAAGAGCAACGACACGCGCCTGCCCGCGCCGATTCGAGCCGCTAGTCCAGCGGTGACTGCTGAATCGGCGCTAGCTCAAGCCAGCAGCGCTGATAAGTACAACTTTCCGTTTGGCATCACCGTTTCGACCAAGACTCAGCCGATTCCGTGGGGCGATGGCAACGCCTCTCCACCGGAGAATCGCCTCAAAGCGCTAGAAGACACGCTGCTGACCCGTCGATCTACCCGCCGCTATACGGGTGCGCCATTGTGCCGCGCCGATCTGTTTGCCCTGCTCGATTTTGCCTACCATCCGGCCCACTACCGGCTGCAAGACTTTGACCAGGCCCCTGACTATTTTGATCTGAGCCTGATTGAGACCTTTGTCGCCATCTCCAATGTCGAAACGCTGGAACCCGGCTGCTATTACTATGCGCCTCAGGCCGAAGAGCTGCGGCAAATTCGCTTTAACCAGTTCCATAAAGACCTGCACTTTCTCTGCCTCGGCCAGGAGCTAGGCCGCGATGCGGGCGCGGTGATTTTTCACACAGCTGATCTGGCGGCGGCAGTCGCTAAATATGGTGACCGGGCCTATCGCTACCTGCATATGGACGCCGGTCATCTGGGTCAGCGTTTGAATTTGGCCGCTACCCGTCGTCAGCTTGGGGTCAGCGGTATTGCCGGTTTTTTTGATGATCAGGTGAATGAGCTGCTGAGCATTCCAGACGAAGAAGCGGTTCTCTACATCACCACGGTGGGTCATAAAGTCTAATCGCTAATGCCGCCGGTCTCGCGGACGCTGCGGGCGATCGCCGACACATCCTCATCGCCGTAGCCTTTGGCAATCAGGCCATTCTCTATTTGCTCTACGTAGGCGGCTACCGGCAGGGGCAAGCCGAGTTCGCGGGCGGTTTCGAGAGCGATTTTCAAATCCTTTTGATGCAGCCGCACCCGAAACCCGAGCGGATAGTCATTGGCAATCATATTGCTAGAGCGGTTAGTCAGCCCCCAAGAGCCTGCCGCACCGCTGCCTACCGCCTGGACAACTTTCTCCATATCCAGCCCTGCTTTTAGCCCCAAGCTCATGCCTTCGGCTACTGACCAGTAGGTGCCTGCCACAATGATTTGATTAATCGCCTTAGTGGTTTGCCCTGCGCCAATCGGGCCAACGTGAGTGACGGTGCTGCCCATCGCTGTGAGTACGGGCAGCGATCGCTCCACATCAGCCGCCTCACCGCCCACCATGATCGACAACGTGCCCCGCTGTGCGCCTTCTGAGCCACCAGAGACCGGTGCATCGATCATGCAAATCTCTTTTTGGGCTAGAGCTTGCGCTACACGCCTGGTCACTTCAGGGCTAATCGTAGACATATCGATCACCAAGGTGCCGGGTCTGGCACTGTGAATAACGCCCGACTCACCTAAAATCACCGTTTCGACATCGGGGCTGTCGCTGACGCAGGTGATCACTATTTCAGCGGCAGCAGCGGCCTGACTAGGCGACTCCGCAGCAGTGGCTCCAGCGGCGATCAGAGCCTGTTCTTTCGCCCGTGTGCGATTGTGCACAGTCACTGAGTGCCCCGCCTGCAAAAGATTCCGAACCATTGGATCGCCCATCGTACCCAGTCCGATAAATGCAATATTCATGAAATAGTTTCCAACATCAACACCGTTGATAGTAAGCATTAAAAAGTCCCTAACAGAGCTAGGGACTTTCTCTTCAGCCTTGAGCATGTACCGACCGTCAGTTACGGTCTAACAGCTCGACTGCAATGGTTTAAGCAAACATCTGCTCAGGAGCACAGGTAAGCAAACGCTTACTCAGGAGCACAAGGCTCAGCAGCAGGCTCTTCCATAGCGCCTTCTTCCATAGCAGGCTCTTCCATAGCGGGCTCTTCCATAGCGTCATCAGCAGGTGCAGCTTCCTCAGTGGCATCGGGCGCAGCTTCGGGCTCGCTAGGGCCACAGCTTGCTAGGGTACCGACACTGAGAACTGAAACGGCGGCGAGAGCGGCTAGATACTTAACTTTCATCTTGTACTCCTTAAAGGTTTTATGTGGATTTTGGCTGAAAGGGATATTCAGCCTGTCTACGGCAGAGATGCCGTGTTGATTGACAACTTAGACGCTGCAATTATGAGTTGTCAAGCGAGCAAAAAAGTGAGAATTCGCTGAAGCTAGAATGAGTAAGGGCAGAGAGGTTTATTACCGTTTTGTCATTTTTCGGTCATTGTTTTGTCACTTTCATCTGTATCACCCTTGCTCGTTGTTTACTGGAACTGTTCTGTTCAATTTGGCTCAATGAAAACGATGGTCACTATCTTGGGCAGCTGTCTAACTATCCGCCTCGGCCTTTAAAGTCGCAGATAGAAAAGTCGCAGATGGAAAAATGTTGAATTTTGCCCGTCAGCGCCCGGCTTCTTCTGCTATCATCTTATTTCTGGCAGTGCAAACGGCACTGAATTTGAGGGCGATTAGCTCAGTTGGTAGAGCGCCTGCCTTACAAGCAGGATGTCACTGGTTCGAGTCCAGTATCGCCCATATGGCCGCGTCTGTAGCCTCACAAAGCTAAAGCCCGGCAAACCACTCGTAACCACGATCTTCCCAGTAGCCCTGTCGCTCTAATAGGTCGGCGGTGAAAGTAATACGGGTGACCCATTTGCTGTGTTTGTAGCCCAGCTTAATCGGCGCGGCTAGCCGTAGCGGTGCGCCATTTTCAGCGGGTAGCGGTGCGCCGTCCTTTTGATAGACCATCAGCGTTTGGGGGTGCAGAGCCGAGGGCAGATCCCAACTTTCGTAATAATCATCGGCAGATTCAAAGTAGACGTAGCGAGCTTCGGGCTTGGGTTGAACCAGCGCGGCAATATCGTGCAGCCGGACGCCGCCCCACTGCACGATCGCGGCCCAGCCCTCTACGCAGACATGACGAATGACCATTGATGTTAGCGGCATCGTCTGCAAGTCTGCCATGCTGAGCTGCATCGGCAAATTGACCGCGCCATCGACAGTGAGCTGAAAGGTGTCTGGATCAATTTGCGGCGTGCCATTAAACGAATTAATCAGCAGTGCCTCGGGCTGAACCGCGCTGACGGCGTATTCAGGTGCGGGGGACTGGGGGCTGAGCAGCAGTTCTTCAACCCGCTGATTGAGCGGCTCAAAGACGTTGCTTACCTGACGAGAATAGAGCGGTGCGCCACAGCCATTGAGCAGCAGGCCGGCTCCAGAGAGACCAGAGAGTTGCAGCAGTCGGCGACGGGTGAGTATTTGTTTTGGGGGACGAGGGGGTGGAGTCTGTTGCATAGTGCTTGCGGTGCTTTTAAGGAGAGATTTTAGGTGAAAGAGAGTCAGGTGAAGATGGATTTGACCAGGCGAAACTGACCGACTTTTAGAGCCAGCAGAGAGTGGGCAAAGGTGAACAAAACCACAGTGGGTACCGTGATGAAGTGAACCGTCCGGAGAATCTGCCAGTTGATGAACAGCGCTGAGAGCCAGGAGAATTGAACCGGTTTGTACATGGCCAAGCCAGAGGCAACAGCCAGCACCAGCACCGGAATGATCCCTGTGTAAACCACGCGATGCCAGGCGTAATTTTTGCGCTTGGGATTTTTCCCGGTTTGCAGCACTTGAATATCGCTGCTAGAGGCGTACCGTCTTTTCCAGCGGCGCGTGATAAAAATGTAGATGCCGTAAATCAGCAGATTCATCGAAAAGATCCACATTGAGGCGAAGTGCCAGTGGCGTCCGCCTGCTAGCCAGCCGCCTAAGGTGACCGCCGCCGGAAAATGCCAGCCTGCTCGCCCGCCAAAGACTGGGTTCGCGTTGTAGATTTGCAGTCCGCTGGTGATCATCAATGTCAGGCTGATGATATTGAGCCAGTGGAAGATTTTGGTGAAGAGGGCTTGCTTGGGAGCAGCCGGTGTCTTTTTGGGTCGTTTTGCGGGCGCTGAAGAACTACTCATAGGGTGTGACCAAAAAGTTGCTACAGGATTAAAGCTGGAAAAAACGGTGCAAGCCAAAGCTGAATTTGGACATCCCAACCGAGGAGAATAGCGATCGCCGTACCCACCACAATCGCCCCGCCTGCTCTGTGTAGTTTGTGGCTGTGGGCACGCAGCGCTAACAATCGATGGCTCAGATATCGCCCACCGTAGGCAAATACTAGCATGGGAAGGGCAGCCCCCAAGCCATAGAACAACAGCAGTAAAAACGAACTTTCGACTTGATGATCAACAGCTGCTAACACCAGAATGCTGCCTAACACTGGGCCAGCGCAGGGGGTCCAGAGCAAGCCGAGCTGAGTGCCCAGCCAAAACTCTCCTGCCAGCCCAACACGCGCAGGTTCTTTATGTTTCATCGGCAGATAGCTAAAAAGTCGGTAGCGCCACTGGGGAAAGAGCGTTAGCAAACCAACAATCAACAGCAGGGCGATCGCTCCAGTCCGCAGCAGCCCCGCTAAGTGAGTAAACCAGCTAGCGGTGATCCCCAACAGACTGCCTGCCAGTGCAAATCCGCCGACGAGCCCTAACACCAGGGCAATGGGGCCATGCCGATGAGATTGGAGCGATCGCCCAACAATAATCGGCAAAACTGGCAAAATGCAGGGGGAAACCACCGTCAGCAATCCACCCAATAGCGCCAGTCCTAAAGAGAGCGAAGAAGTCACCATAGTTGCCACACCCAATCCCTAAGCCAACAGCTGGCGAATGGTCTCTTCTGTCTGGTCGTAAGCGCCCTCGCCAATATGGTCATAGCGAATAGTCCCTTCGCGATCTGCCAGGAACAGATGAGGCCAAAACCGATTGCTATAGGCTCGCCAGGTCGTAAACTCATTGTCAATCGGCACCGGATATTCTATTTGATAATCGGCTAAAGCCGCTTCGATATTGCCTACCTCGCGCTCGAAGGCAAATTCGGGCGTGTGAATGCCAATAACTTTGAGCCCCTGGGCGGCATACTGCTGATGCCATTGGGTAATGTAGGGCAGCGTGCGCTGACAGTTGATGCAGGCAAAGGTCCAAAACTGAATCAGCACCACGCTGCCTTTGAGATCAGCCACGGTTAGGGGTTCAGAATTTAGCCACTGGCTGATCCCTTGAAACTCGGGTAGCTGCATTTGGGCCGGTAGCGGCGGTGCGGTCGTGGCTGGGGCTGGGCTGAGCGCGACCGCACCCTCGGGCGTACCGTTGGGCAGCTCTATTTTGTGTCGCAGCAAGGCTCCGGCTGCTCCCGTCCCTAAGACGCCTAAGCCGAAGTACCAGAGCAGCTGACGACGCTGAAGCAGGTGTTTATTCATTGGCCTTCCAATTTTGCACTGACTCAGTAAATCACTACCCTACGAGAATTGGCTTAGGGATGGATTAAAGGTTCCTGAGAGATGTGTCTGTATATATCACTGCGGCGGTTCGAGCAGCGTCACGCTGACCAGCGGCGTCACGTTAAAGCCTTCGACCAGCAGCTGGCTCTGAATTTCAGCAGTCAGGCGGCGGCTGGTAGAGTCAGCGGCGACATCCTGTCCTTTTCTGGGCTGCACATAGACATTGCTCAGCAGCGTATTTTGGCTGGCAATGTCGGCACGGGTAAAGCGCACGTCGCTTTCTACCAGGCTGACGTAAGGATCATTTTCAACCACTTTTTGGATGATAGCAACGGCCCTTTGGGTGCGGCTAGAGCGCAGCAGATGAGGTGAGCTAGAAAACTGCCAGCCGAGCAGCAGGGCCAGCGCTACCCCTGAGACCCCGAGCGCGATCGGAAAAACCTGCTGCTTGCCCCGAGCGTACACCGCACCGTGAGGTCTGAGACCGTATATGCGAAAGACCAGGGCGCAGGAGATGTTGATGCCTGCTAGCTGAAGCAGCAGTAAAAAGATACCGCTGACGACCATTTCTGGCTTTTGAATCGCGATCGCCATCCCAATCAATCCCGCTGGCGGGGCCAAAGCCGCTGCGACTAACATGCCAATCGCCGTCCCTGAGACCAGGCTACTGCGCTCCGACTGCACCAGTTGCAGGGCACCCGCTATGCCGCCCGCTAAAGGCAGCAGCACAGCGGTCGCAGAGACTTCGCTGGTGGAGATCATTTGAGCGGTAGCAATGGTTTGGCCAAAGAGCAGACTGAGCAGCAGCGTTACGCTAACCACCACAGCGAGCGCCACGAAATATCGCAGCAGGCTACGCTTCAGCAGGTCAAAGTCGCCTCGGGCAGTGGCGATCGCCACATTCATCGCCGGGCCACCAAAAGGCGCAATCAGCATGGCTGCTACCAGTAAAAACACGCTATTGGTATACAGCCCAATCCAAACGATGATGCCGGCGATCGCTGCATAAGCCAAAAAGCTAGGCCAGGAGCCAATACTCTGCACGCCCTGCAAAAAAACTTCGATAGAGCTGCGCGGCTGCACTTCTTTTAGCCCTTTCGGCATCTCATCGGTCGGCAAATGCATAGATAGGACGGCGCTCGGCAGCAGCGAGACCTCTGCCTGAGGCAGCTCTTTTTCTAGCGCATCTAGCAGGTCACCCACCTGACGATTGGGCACAAGTACAGCGATATTTTCGATTGGCCCATCTGTGCCCGTCGCCGCAGTGAGCGACAGATGGCTACCGTCACAGTCCTGAGCCAGCTTTAAAACTTGTTTGCCGTAGCCTTGAGGGACTTGAATCGCAAGTTGACGCATAGGCTCTATGGCTGACCGTTGAGGATTGCGGATGCTTGCTCACAGTAGAAGATTCGTAGGAGATTTGCCATAGGCCGACGGGCAGACGTTTAGGCTTCACCGTGGGGCCTCATCCCTGGTGAAAATCTTTAGTGAGAAGGAGCGCAGCCTCGATTCTTGCTATGGTGACATCTGACTAGAGCGGCTGTGTCCGCTGTCATCGTTCAGTCCTTCGGGCTTCGTAATCAAGCTAAATGCCACCCCAACCGCCCGCTAAACGCCTGCCCTTCCAGTTCTGGATTGTCACCTCCATTGCCTTTATCAATTCGGTCAGCTTTACGATCATCATTCCTACGCTGTACCCTTACGCCAAGCAGTTTGGGCTGAGCGATTTTGAAGCGAGTCTGCTGACGACGGCCTATTCACTCTCGCAGTTTTTGGGTACGCCGATTTTGGGGCAGCTCTCGGATCGGTGGGGCCGTAAGCCGCTGCTAGTCATCAGCCTGCTGGGAACGGTCGCATCTAATCTGGTAGCAGCTTATGCAGGCGTCCCTTGGCTACTGTTTGGCGCGCGCATTCTCGATGGCATTACTGGCGGCAATAACTCAGTCGCTCAAGCCGTGATCAGCGATATCACCTCGCCTGAGCAGCGCACTCAAGCCTTTGGCATTTACAGCGGTCTGTTTCGGCTGGGATTTGTCGCCGGGCCGCCGCTGAGCTACCTGGCGCAGACGGTGCCGCCCATTGCGGGGGTGTCGTCTTTGGGCATGAGCTTTTTGGTGTCGGCAGCGATCGCCCTGATTGCCGCTGTCCTCTGCTTCTTCTTTCTCTCCGAAACTAAAGCAGAAGACACCGAAGAGAATAAAGCGAGCCTCAAAAAGCTTGACTTTATCGGGCTGTTCACGGCGCTGCGTCGGCCAGTGATCGGGCGAATTTTGCTGATGACCTTTCTCAACGGTTTCACCTTTACAATTTTCACCTTTGCCTTTCAGCCGTTCTTTCTCAACGTGCTGGGTCAAGACGCTAAGAATTTGGCGATCGCCTTTGTCGGCTTTGGCATTCTGGCCTTTGTCTCTCAGGTGTTTGCCTTAGAACCCTTGCGCAAACGCTTCAGCATTGTCAACGTGCTTGTAGGTGCACTGATTGCTCGGGGAATCTTGTTTATGCTAATGCCTGCCCTCCCTAATATCGTGGCTTTCTCTATTCTGCTGGGTTTATTTGGACTGGTCAACGCCTTTCCGATGCCGCTGATCGACTCCATTTTGTCCACCCGCAGCAACCAGCGCGAGCAGGGCGAAGTCCTCGGGCTCAATGCCTCCTATCTGAGTATGTCTAACGCCATTGGTCCAGCGGTTTCGGGTTTATTAGTGACCTCTTTTGGCTACTCCATGCCCTTTTGGGTGGCGGGCGCACTCACGGTGACTGTCGCTGCATTTGCCATCACGCTGAAAGAACCCGAGGCTAAAGCTGGCTAACGCCTAAATATCATCCTCAGAAGCCATTTGCAAACCAGACAGCAACCGGTACGATGGCGGTGCTGTTTGCCGGGACTGTCATGCTAGATCTTTGGTACAAAAGTGCGGTTATCTATTGCGTCGATGTCGAAATATTCATGGATGGCAACGGTGACGGCATCGGTGATTTTGAAGGGCTGACTAATCGCATAGACTATCTGGCGGGCTTAGGGGTTAACTGCATCTGGCTGATGCCCTTTTACCCCACGCCAAACCGGGACAACGGCTACGACGTGACCGATTATTACGGCGTCGATCCCCGCTTAGGTACGCTAGGAGACTTTGTCGAATTCATGCGCAAAGCCGGTAACCACGGCATTCGCGTCATTGTCGATCTGGTGATCAATCACACCTCTACAGAGCATCCTTGGTTCCAGGCGGCCTGCCAGGATAAAAATTCTAAGTACCGAGACTACTACGTCTGGTCAGAGGAAAAGCCCGCTGACGCCGATGAAGGGATTATTTTCCCCGGCTATCAAGAGAGCACCTGGACCTACAGCGAAGAAGCAGGAGCCTATTATTTTCACCGCTTTTACGAGTATCAGGCCGACCTCAATATTGGCAATCCTCAGCTGCGAGAAGAACTCTACAAGATTATGGGATTCTGGCTAGAGCTCGGGATTTCTGGGTTCCGGGTAGATGCTGCGCCGTTCTTGATTGAACTAAAAGGAATTGAGCATACAGCAGATGAGACAGATCCCTATCAGTATCTGGGAGACATTCGAGAATTTCTCTCCTGGAGACGCGGAGACGCCATCATCCTGGCAGAAGCCAATGTCTCTGTAGACAAGCTGCCAAAGTATTTTGGCGATGGCGACAGAATGCAAATGCTGTTTGGCTTTATCGTTAACCAACAGCTCATGCTTTCGCTAGCCCGCGAGTCTGCCGCACCGCTGATAGAGGGCCTCAAAGCGCTGCCAGAGATTCCTGAAACTGGGCAGTGGGCTCAGTTTGTCCGCAATCACGACGAGCTCTCGCTAGACAAGCTCTCCAAATCAGAACAAACAGAAATTCTATCGGCGTTTGACCAAAATAAAGCAGACGTTTGGATTTATGATCGGGGCCTGCGCCGCCGGTTTCCGCCGCTGGTCGATGGCGATCCGCGTAGGATGCGGCTGGCCTATAGCCTGATGTTTTCTCTGCCGGGGACGCCGGTGTTGCTCTCGGGTGAGGAGATTGGTATGGGTGACGATCTCTCGCAGGAGCAGCGGCAGGCCATTCGTACCCCCATGCAATGGTCAAGCGAACCCAACGGCGGATTTTCTACAGCAGCCAGTGACCAGCTGATTCGGCCCGTGATTGACGAGGGGCAGTATGGCTATACCGAGCTGAATGTGCTATCGCAGCGCCGGGATCCCAATTCGCTGCTGAACTGGATGGAGCGCCTGATTCGGATGCGCAAGGAGTGTCCAGAATTTGGCTGGGGCCAGTGGGAAATTATAGAGACCGATAATCCTGGTGTCTTCGCCCATCGATGTGACTGGCAGGGTAAAACCGTGGTAGCCGTTCACAATTTGGCGAAAGATCCCTGTAGCGTGACGCTGCCGCTGAGTCAGGCGGACAGCCCTGCCACTCACTGGCTAGACCTGCTAGCAGATCAGCCTTACCAGCCTACTCAGCAGCCCGAGCATCGCGTTGAGCTAGAGGGATATGGCTATCGCTGGCTGCGAATCCGTTACGCATGAAAAGCCTCCACGCCCCCGCCAGCATAAGCGCTGAGTTTGCACTTGTAGCCGCCTTTGTCCCTCCTGCTAAACCGCTATCCGATCATTCGGGAGGCTGCTTTGCAACTTAAGATACTTACGCTGATAGGGCTGCCACTGCTGCCAAAGTTCCAACCGTGACGCTTGAAAAGCGGCCTCAATGGTAGGCAACTGCTGCTGCCAATCTGATCCAAGCTCATCGGCGAGAAACTGGCTAACCACGATTTGATCTTGTAGCTGACCTAAAATGCTCTGAAGATTGCGAAACTCCCTCACCTGAGCCGCGTAGGTGATGTCGTAAAGCCCTCTGAAAAACTCTGTCTGGTAGCGAATGCTCTTAATTTGCTTGCGCAGGTCGTGGAGCCGTTCACCTTCTTGCTCAAATAGCCGATTGAGCTTAGAGAGGGAGATATTACTGATGGGAATAGCTTGATTATTTTGTTTGCGAGTAGCCACCAGCCAGCCGGAATGCTGCAAAATCTCAGTGATAGGCGCGACAATTCGCGTAGCGGCGGCTCGCTGGGCAGACTCTTGAGCGGCAGGAGAAAAATCAGGCTGTTTCACCCACCGTTTAAACAGGCGGGTGAGCTTTTTGTAAGACTTCTTTTGAAGAAACTTTTCTAACCGAGAAAACTGTTTTTTTCGGCGCTTCTTTAGCTTCTTTAATAGCGCTTTTACTGTTTTTCTCTCAGCTTTACTCAAGTCGCTAGCAGTCCCGCTGCTGCCATTTTCTTTAGCGGTGACCAGCGTTTTCTCAAACCACTGCTGCATCACGTCTAAATCGCGAACTTTGCCCAGTGCTTTGGTCAGATTGCCAACAGCTTTAGAAGGAGTGGCCTGTTTGTCATCTTCGTCTGGCTGAGGAGCGCCAATGGCGACGACATCTGAAAATAGGCTCAGGGCTGAGCGCAGCCGCCGGGTGCCAATGCGCATCTGATGCAGGGGCTCTGGGTCGGTGTCGGCTAACACTTGCGATCGCAGCTT
>JBBSNR010000031.1:0-14656 GCA_038260635.1 Phormidesmidales cyanobacterium | reverse complement strand
CTTTGGCCATACCTGGATACTTTCAGGCAGTCTGATCGGCATCGCGATCGCCTCTCCCTGGCTGTGGGACATCTGGCTACGGCTAACAGCCGATCAGCAGCCCTTTTCTAGCCAGCAGCTGCGCACCTATTCGGCAGAAGCTACAGCGGTACTCAGCAAACAGTGTCAGCAGCGCCGTTGGCCATTGCCTACGCTGTGGCAGCTACCGACTGAAGTGCCGCTAATTTTTTCCTACGGATGGCTGCCGCGCAATGCCCGATTAGTCATGTCTCAAGGATTACTCTCTCAGCTAGCCGCAGATGAAATTGCAGCTTTAGTCGCCTATGAGATCTCCCGATGGAACAGCTGGCACTGGCCGCTGCTCTCGGTTCAGAGTCTGATTCTTCAGCTATTTCATCAGCTTTATTGGCGACTGGCACTGTGGGGTAACTCTCGGCCTGAGCCGATTAGAATTGCGGCTGGTATTTTGGCCAACTTGAGCTACGGCGTCTTTTGGCTGGTGCAGATACCGGGGCTATGGGCGAGCCGGGCGCGCACCTATTATGGCGATCGCGCTGCTACAGAAATCACTGGCAACCCTAACGGTCTGGCCCGAGCCCTCGCTAAGCTGTCTTTTGGTCTAGCGGCCAGCATTGAGCATCAGGGCTATACCCCCGCCGCGATAGAGAGCCTGACGCTGCTATTGCCAGTCTCTGCTGATTTGGCCCGGCATCAGCTGTACGGCAGCTCACCCTTAGGGCAGCTCTATGCCTGGGATAGCCTCAATCCGCTGCGAGGCTGGATGAGCGTGCGTGATCCGCACCCGCCGCTGGGCGATCGCCTGCGGCTAATCATGGCCTATGCCCAATACTGGCAGCTCGACTTAGAAATGCAGATTGAGGCTCCCCCAAAACGGCGGCAAGGGCTTTCCGCATCAGACTGGTTCAGGCTGACCAGCCAGGGCACGCCTTTTTTTGGGCTGGCGATAGGGGGAATGTCCGGACTGGGGCTATGGCTGGTAGGGGTAGCTGCTCAGCTTTTCAACTGGCCGCTGCTGGACTGGATGTATAGAGACATCGGGCTATTGCAATGCTGCCTGCTGCTAGGCCTCGGCATAGGTACAGTGCTGCGAATCAATCGCTGCTTTCCCGACCTGGCTTTTTCCATGCCGCTCACCCCAGATCTGGCCGACTGGTTGAGCGACCCTGGTCTATTGCCCGTCAGCAGCATCCCTACCAAACTCTCAGGGACGATTATTGGCCGACCAGAACTGGCCAACTGGCTGGGCCAGGATCTGCTGCTAAAGACGCCCGCTGGCCTGCTCAAGCTGCATTTTTTCTCAATGCTCGGCCCGCTGGGTAACGTCATCAGCCTGGGCAAAAAGCCTGCTGCGCTACTAGGACAGCCTGTCCAGGTGCTCGGCTGGTTTCGCCGGGGAAATCAGCCCTGGTTAGATATCGACAAAATTCGGCCAGGCAATGGCCGCTTAATCTCAGCCGCTCACCCAACTCACTCCCTACTGTTGGCGGTCGTAGCCTGTGGACTGGGGCTGTGGCTATTGATTCATAGCAGCGGCTCGCTGTGAGATAAACGCAACATGAAGAAATGTTGCAGACATCGTCAAACGGTGTTACGTTTTCTGTAGGAACTTGTTAAGTCTACAAATTGAGTCGAGCAGTGGTGGTTTCCTCTGGAGTTCTCTTGAAGCTCTATTGCGGTTTCACGGCTAGCTAGCTTAAGTTTTGGGCGCGGGTTCTCCTACTCTCAACACAGCATATTTGGCCAGCCGGTTTGATCGGCTGGTTTTTATTTGGTTAAGTTTCTTCCACTGCTTCAGGTCAGCTGACAGCAGATAAGCCAAGCTAAGCGTAGGGCTTCAGCCCTCCTGCCCCTCAGCTTTATCGCCTGGTCTGACTACAGACATCGTGATACTTTAATGAAGGCCAAGTCAGAAATTGATCTTTCCCCTCAAGTGCTAGTCTGGGTGTTGGGTAATTAAGAATATCTCCATTGTGAATGGAGCTTTGCAGAGGTCTTGATGGACCGATTGAATAGGGCGCTAGGTAAGGTGCCGACAGAAAGTTTTTCATATTTTCGCGGGTAAAGCATCATCGGCGTACTACTTTTGAGCGCTCCTGAGGCTTGTTGTTAAGTTTAAAAGTTAGAGGTCACTCTCGATGTCAATCCGTCTATATTTTGGCAATCTGCCCAGAGGTTTAGAGCGCGAAGAGTTTGAAGCTATCTTTGCCGAAGAAACCGATAATTTGGTCTCTGTAAAGTTGATTTCAGATCGTAAAACGGGTAAATGCCGTGGCTTTGGCTTTGTCACCGCTAAAACCGATGAGATTGCGGATGCCCTGGTCGAGAAGTACAACGGCTACTCTCTTCAAGATGCCACTCTCAAAGTTGAAAAGGCGATGCCCCGCAGCAATAAAGAAGATGATGCTGAAGTGAGTGAGGCTAGCGGTCGTCGCAGTGGCGGCAATAAAAACAGCGGCGGCAAGAAGGGGGGGCGTCGCAGCGATGCCACCGTCGTCTCCGAAACTAAAACGGCTTCTACTGAGCCGGATCCTCGCTGGGCGCAGGATCTAGCCAAGTTAAAGGAAATGCTGGCTGCGCAAACCACGCCTTCCTAATCCTCTAACTTCTGGTGATGCTCATATGAGGTGTCACCTATTCAAAATCCGTTTTTTACCCATTAGGGCAGTCTGCAAAAGAGCCAGGCTGCCTTTTTTGCTTGGGCAGCTGCTTTTAAGAGACGCGGGCTCGGATCAGCGCTTGGGGCAGGCACAGCAGCTTTCGGGTTCTGGGTACGAAGGCTCGGCGGTTGAAGACATCGTAGTCGTTTTCAACAATCACTTCTAGAATTTTGCGATAGAGCATCAGCGCTGACCAGACGGGCCAGCGCGCGTCGGGATGCAGTCTCCCAATGCCACTCTCAGCTTCCTGGTAATATTTGAGCGATCGCTGAATTTGAAAGCGCATCAGGGCTCGCCACCGATCATCAATGACGCCCTTAAACAGATCTTCCTCGGTGTAGTCAAACAGCGCCAGATCTTCTAGCGGTAAGTAGATGCGATCGCGCCTAGCATCTTCCCCCACATCGCGCAAAATATTGGTGAGTTGGTTTGCTATACCGAGCGAAACCGCCTCCTGAATGGGTGGAACTACCGGATTGAGCTGTCGCCAAGGAGCCGCGTTAATGGTAGTGTCCATGCCCATCACCGTAGTAGACATGAGGCCGACAGTGCCAGCTACCCGATAGCAGTAAAGCTTTAGCTCTTCAAAAGTGTCATAGCGCGATCGGTGCAGGTCCATTCGCTGACCTGCGATCATGTCTCGAAAGGGCTGAATATCTAGATCGAAGTGCTCTAGCGTATCGACCATAGCCACATCTAGATCATCCTTCGGGTGTCCTGAAAACAGCAGCTCCAGCTGAGATTCCCAATGGTCTAGCGTGCTCTCAGTGGTAAATTTTCCCTGAGGGCCGTCAACCAGTTCGTCAGTGCGTCTGCACCAAACGTAGATAGCCCAAATTGCCCGGCGCTTGGCCTCAGGCATGAGCAGCGTTCCCATATAAAACGTTTTAGAACACTCTGCCGTAATCTGACGACATCGCTCGTAAGACTCCTGAAGAGTGACAAACTTAGGAGCGGCGGTAGTTGAAGGATGGGTCAGTTGCAGCATCAATGCCTCAAACTGGAAAAAAAGAACAGTAGCAGGTGGCCAATTTAGCCAAAGCATTTTTGGCTAAATATCTAATATATAAAGCTGTGTTTGGCCAAGTACTCTGGCCGTACCTCTGGCCCAACCTCGACTGGCCAAAGCAGTAGATACCGAGCGCGTCGCTTTCATTACTTTATACGCCAACAGTGCCGCTGGGCTAGTTCTATGCCGATGCGGGCAGCAGAGTCTTCCTCACGGCTTCGTCTGAACTTAATGCCGAGGCCCAAATCAGCGATATTTGGCCAGCCCCGTCTAAAGGGTCGGCGCGTCAGGTGGGTTGAATGAGTGTTGAACAAGGTTTATTAAATGAGGTTAGGTCGGGCAGTACTATTCAGAGAAATCTGGGGAGTTGCCCTCAAACGCAGTGTTTTGGCCGGTATCAGCAGCTGCCTTTAAACAAGTAGGTCTGCATCATCAGCCTGCTGTAGCAACTCGCCAACCGAAGCCTGGTAAGTTCGCCTTATCCGCAGCGGCTTTTAATTTTAAGAGCGGCTGTGGCTTTAAGTAGCATGACTGTACGAATACAAACGCTAAAAAAGTGCGTGATTCCCTCATTATATGTTTCAAAGCGTTACATTTTGGGACAAACCTTTAGCTTTTCTATCTGCCTCAGCGCCTTCTGAAGTGCAAGCGGCGATCTATCCAGCGCACTCATTGGGGTGTATGAATGAAGAGCATGGAATTTGTAGAGATTTGTCTGCCAGTTCGGGTTTGCGGCAGGCTATCATAAACCTTCATGAAACCCCTGTCATGAGACCCCGTAAGGGCTGTGGATCGATACTGAGAAGGTAGGTAGATGACAAAGGCTAACGTTGACTTTTTACAGCAAGATGACCCGGCGATCGCTGCCATGATTGGCCAAGAGCTAACCCGTCAGCAAACTCACCTGGAACTGATTGCCAGCGAAAACTTTACCTCCCCCGCAGTGATGGCAGCCCAGGGCTCGGTGCTGACTAATAAGTACGCCGAGGGGCTACCCGGTAAGCGCTACTACGGCGGCTGTGAATTTATTGACCGGGTTGAGCAGCTGGCTATAGACCGGGTCAAACAGCTTTTTGGGGCTGCCCATGCCAACGTGCAGCCGCACTCAGGCGCTCAGGCTAACTTTGCGGTATTTCTGGCTCTGCTCAAGCCGGGTGACACCATTTTGGGTATGGATTTGTCCCACGGCGGGCACCTCACCCACGGCTCTCCGGTCAACTTTTCAGGCAAGTGGTTCAACGTGGTGCAGTACGGCGTCAGCCGCGAGACTGAGCAGCTCGACTTTGACGAAATTCGCAAGGTTGCTCTGGAGCACCAGCCGAAGCTGATTATCTGCGGCTACTCGGCCTATCCTCGGACGATTCACTTTGACCGGTTCAGAGCGATCGCCGATGAAGTTGGTGCCTACCTGATGGCCGATATTGCTCATATTGCCGGGCTAGTCGCCACCGGCTGCCATCCTGACCCGCTGCCTCACTGTCATGTGGTCACCACCACCACCCACAAAACCTTGCGAGGGCCACGAGGCGGGCTGATTTTGACCAACGACGAAGCGCTGGGCAAAAAGTTTGACAAAGCCGTATTTCCAGGTAGCCAGGGCGGGCCTTTAGAGCATGTCATCGCCGGTAAAGCAGTAGCTTTCGGCGAAGCACTGAGTCCACGCTTCACAGCCTACTGTCAGCAAGTGATCAAAAACGCCAAGGCCCTAGCCGCCCAGCTGCAATCGCGCGGCATCAAAGTCGTTTCTGACGGCACCGATAATCACCTGGTGCTGATGGATTTGCGCTCTATCGGCATGACCGGTAAACGCGCCGATGCTCTTGTCAGCCAGGTCAATATTACTGCCAACAAAAATACTGTGCCCTTCGACCCCGAGTCCCCTTTTGTCACCAGCGGTCTGCGCCTGGGGTCACCCGCGATGACCACTCGCGGCATGGGTGAAGCCGAGTTTGTAGAGATTGCCAATATTTTGGCTGACTGCTTGCTCAGTCCAGACGATAGCGCGGTGGCTAATAACTGCCTGCGACGGGTGAGTGCGCTGTGCGATCGCTTCCCGCTCTATCCTCATTTACAGATAGCCGAGCCAGCGTTGGCAAACGCGAGCGTGAGTTAGACCTTACTGCGGAGTGTGGGCAATCTGGCTGAAATCCTGGCTGAGATCTATGTGGGGGACTGTTGATAATTCTCTTGCCTCAGGTAAATGGTAAAGGGGTATACTGTCGCCGAGTAGCCCTATAGCATTGCCCACCCTACACAGCTTGTCCTGATGGCATTCCCGTTCTATCATCTGCTCGCGTTTGCCGTATCAGCAACCGTGGTTCTGCTGCTGACCCCACTGGTTAAAAAAGCTGGACTGGCTAGCGGGAGAGTTGACTTACCAGGCGGTAGAAAAGTCCACAGGCAGCCGATGGTCAGGCTAGGCGGCGTTTCAATTTTCTTGGGCGTGTTGGCCGCTCTGCTGATGGTGTGGGCCTCTGGCGGATTTATCAGCGCTGCTGGCGAGCCGCTCGACCGGGTGGCTGACTATTCGGTTTGGGGCGTGACGCTAGGCGGTCTGGCTTTTTTCCTGATCGGCCTGATTGACGATTTGTTTGGGCTGTCGGCGATTAGTCGGCTGATTATGCAAGCTGCGGTAGCTTCAGTGGCTTGGTATGTCGGCGTGGATATTCACTTTTTGACCATTCCGCTGCTAGGCAATGGGATTACTCAGCTCCCCAACTGGCTGAGCTTGATTGTGACTGTATTCTGGTTGGTGGGTATGGCCAATGCCATTAACTGGATTGATGGGTTAGACGGGTTAGCTGCTGGGGTATCGGGCATTGCAGCGGTGGTGATGGTTGTCGTCAGCCTGTACATGGGTCAGCCAGCGGCGGCGCTAATCGCTGCGGCGCTGGCCGGTGGCTCACTGGCCTTTTTGCGCTACAACTTCAACCCCGCGCAGATCTTTATGGGTGATGGCGGGGCGTATTTTATTGGTTTTACGCTCGCCGGGGTGGGTGTAATTGGCCTGGTCAAAGGGGTGACGACGGTCGCGGTGCTGCTGCCTTCTCTAACGCTGGCAGTGCCGATTTTGGATATGTCAACGGTGATTTTGCTGCGGCTGCGCCGGGGACTGTCGCCTTTTGTTGCCGATAAGCGCCATCTGCACCACCGGCTGCTGAACGCGGGGTTCTCTCACCGCTTCACGGTTTTATTTATCTATGCGCTGGCCCTGTGGGTGGGCAGTTTGGCAATGGCCTTCTCTGGCTTGCGGGCCGGTATTCCCTTTGCTTTTGCATCTACCGTGCTGCTGAGCTATACCGGCTGGCGAGCGCTGCGTCACGCCAGATAGCGGTTAGTAGGGGTATACATAGGGTCGAGTCAATCTGTGCGCCCGGTATAGATAGAAGGTTTTTGTGATGGCACCGCCGCGCTGAGTCGTGAGCTGCGTTAGGGGAGTGACTGCTTGAAAATAGGGCTCAATGCCTTGGAAAGGCTCCGCTGCCTCTACAGCCGTCGCTGGTGATAAATCTGCAAGGCTGATAAACAGCGCATCTTTTCCTAGCCAATCTTGAGAATCAAACCAGAAAGTGTGCCCGCGCGGGTCTTGGGTGAAGCTCGTTACGCTCAGCTGCACCGATGGGGGCAAAGCCATTGCCACATAGCCGCTTAGCCAATATTCGGGAGTGACGATAAAGTCTGTGGTGGCGATCTCCGCCTGAAAATCATCGGATTGGATGAACTGCTGACGTAGCTGTCGGGTATCGATCAACTCTGTCGAAGGATCTTGCTGCGGCGCAATAAAACCGCCAAACAGCGCATATTTGCTCGGCTTTTGCAGCGTACCCAGGGTGATGTGAGCTAGCGCAAAGAGCAGCAAAATGCCCAAGGCCAAGCCAGACCCTGTGAGCCAGCGTCGAACTTGAGGTCTTGGCCAGCGAGCGGCGACGTGGCCCAACAGCAGCGTCAGCCCCCACAGCCCTGGCACCGGCCAGGCCGGGTAGATAGGCGTCAACCCGCCCAGCAGGGTAAAGCCGACCGTCACCGGCAGGCTACACCAGAGGACAAACGTCACCTCTGGCTGCTCCCTTTGAAACTGACTCAACAGCGTTTTTAGGCTCACCCACCAGAGCGGCAAGCCTATCGGCGGAAATAAGAAGCCCACTTCTACTAGGAATACACCCAACAAATTAGCCAGTGAGTAGCCCGCCACCCGCCCGGTGAAGCGATCGCTCAGCTGAAACCGAAACGAAATCCATCCGTGGCCGCTATTCCAATACAGAATCGGCAGCAGGCACAGGCAAAACGCCGCAACGCCAAGGCCCATCCATTTGGAGCGCAGCGCCCGGCGGTGGCGATCGCTCCACCCGCAAAACAGCACCAGGCTCAGCCCCAACAAAAATCCGTGATACTTGCTCAGACAGGCCAGCCCAATTACAAAGGCAATCAGCGTTAGTTTTGCGGTCGGCTGGTAAGGACATCCGCGCGGAAAAAACTCGCGGGCACACAAATACAGCGTCAGGCTCCAGCAAAAAATCAGCGCATTATCCGGTGCCGTTAGGGTGCCCAGCGTCAGGAAAAGCAGCGGCGATAGCGAGGCGACAGCGCAGCTCAACCACCCTGCTCTAGGCCCGAACAGCCACCGGCCTGTTTCATACAGCAGCCACAGGCTACCCGTAAATAATGTCAGTGCGCCGATGCGGATGGTCAGCGGGGAGACAGTGCCTGTCAGCCAGACGCCTGCGCCAGTCGAAAAGGCGACCGCTAGCGGATGGTCAAAATAGCTCCAGTCCAGATGGCGCGCGTAGAGAAAATAGTAGGCCTCATCAAAACCCGGTGGCAAAAAGTAGGCAATCGTGCCTCGAAAGATCAGCCCGCTGAGCAGCCACCACCAGAGATTTGAGCGATCGCCGAAGATTCTCATCTGCTATATAATGCCACTTTCACAGCTCACGCCACTGCCCCCACGCCACCGCCCCCACGCCACTGTCATAGTGCTGCCCCAGTATGAACCCAGTATGAACAAGAGCGCTGAAATTATCTGCATTGGCACTGAGCTACTGCTCGGCGATATTGTCAATGGCAACGCGCGCTATTTGGCCCAGCAGCTGGCTAGCCTGGGCATTTCTCATCACTACCAGACGGTGGTAGGCGACAATCCGCTGCGAATTCAGCGGGCAGTGGCGATCGCCTGCGAACGCGCCCGACTGCTCATCTTCACCGGTGGATTAGGCCCTACCCCAGACGATCTGACTATGGCTACCCTGGCCGACTTTTTTGGTGACCCTCTGGTAGAGCGCCCAGAAGCGGTAGCCGCTTTAGAAACCAAATTTGCCCAGCGAGGCCAGCCGCTCCCAGCCACCACTCGACGGCAGGCTCAGCTTCCCCAGAGTGCAGCCATCTTACCCAATCCTGTCGGCACAGCGCCCGGTGTGATCTGGGAGCCCAGAGCGGGGCTAACGATTATGACCTTTCCGGGCGTTCCTCAGGAAATGAAAGCCATGTGGCAGGCGACGGCGGTGCCTCACTTGCAGACTAGCGGCTGGGCCGATGGCGTTATTCATAGCCAAACGCTGAAGTTCCGAGGCATTGGTGAATCTACGCTAGCGGAGAAAGTGCGGCCATTTTTAGAGTTAGAAAATCCGACGGTTGCCCCCTACGCGGGTGAGGGCGAGGTCAAGCTGCGGATTTCGGCCAAAGCTGAGTCAGTAACCGCCGCAAATCGCTTAATTTCACCCGTTGCTGAGAAGATTCGGCAGATCGGGGGCCTTGACTGCTACGGCCAGGATGATGACACCTTGGCGAGCGTAGTGGGCCGGTTGCTGATGGAGCGATCTCAAACCATGAGCGTCGCCGAATCTTGCACAGGCGGCGGTTTGGGGCAAATGATGACGGCTGTACCGGGCAGCTCTAGCTACTTCTGGGGCGGCGTCATTTCCTATGACAATCGGGTCAAGCAAAGCTTACTAGGCGTTGAGGCTCATACGCTCGCTAGCTGCGGGGCGGTTAGCTCAGAAGTGGCGGTGGCGATGGCCTCGGGCGTGCGCACTCGCTTGGGCACAGACTGGGGCTTGAGCGTTACTGGCATTGCGGGGCCGGGCGGCGGCAGCGCCGAAAAACCGGTCGGTCTGGTCTACATTGGCCTATCTTCAGCAGCCAGCACCCACAGTAAGCAGTGTCTATTTGGCGCAGATCGCAGCCGCGACTCAATTCGGCAGCAAAGTATGCTGACAGCGCTCAATTGGCTACGGCTATCGCTATTAGCCCAAAAACAATAGACCTGCTGATAGCGCTAACTTCCAGCGTCAACATCTATTTCTAAAGAAATAAAGGAGATTATGGAAATTCTCCCAAGCGCCACCTTGACCATTCCCCGCGATTGGTTATCATAAATACATAATTAAGTCGCTTTCATCAAGCTTTGACAGCGCATGATTATGTTTCACTTGGCTGTATTGACTGATACGGGTCACGCCAGTGTAGGTTGTGTAAAGAATATGAGAGGGAGCAATCTAGCTCATGGACTACATCGATAACGCCCTTGACAAGCTCAGAGAGTGGATTGACAAAGTGATAGATGCTTTGTTTGGTCCTCAGACGCAGCCTGAGCATGAGCCGATTCCGATTCCAGTAGATGACCGCAACCAAGGTCGCCGATAGCTGGCACAGGCTCGCTGTAAGTTGGCGTGAATTGACTATAGGCTTCGATTGATTGGGTTGCTAATCCAATCGGAGGTCGAGCGTCTGCAATAGGTTTTATTGGATCTTTGCTGAGCATTCTGATATTAAATGGGCCTAACCTTAACATGTTAGGTAGGCGAGAGCCGCAGATATACGGCGCTCAGACGCTTCAGGTTATCAATGAGGCATTGACTCAGCGGGCGACTGCTCTAGGTGTCAAGCTGACCTTTTTTCAATCAAATCACGAAGGTGCCCTGGTGGACACGATTCAAGCTGCTTTGGATCGCCACCAGGGCATTTTGATTAATCCGGGGGCCTACACGCATACCAGTGTGGCCATTCGAGACGCACTAGCTGCGGTTGCCATTCCTACGGTAGAGGTTCATCTCAGCAACATTCACCAGCGGGAGGCCTTTCGCCATCACTCCTTCATTGCGCCTGTCGCGGTTGGTCAGATCAGTGGGTTTGGGGCAGACAGCTATCGTTTGGGACTTGAGGGGCTAGTGCAGCATCTGCGTCAGCAGATGAACTAGGCTAAGCGGTACAATACTGACTCGTTCCGCAGTAGATTTTAGGCAATTGGTTTCTGCTATCCCGATCAGGCCGACCGTTAAATTTTTGAAGGTGCCGACTTCTGCCGCTTGGGTGGCGCAGGCGATCGCCCATATCGACACCATTTTGCTCGACCACGCGCAGTGCGAGCGCAAGGCAGCAGGCACCGCTATTCAGATGATGTCGCGCTATCCTTCGAGCGAGAAATTGGTGAAGGAGCTGATTGCGATCGCCCAAGAAGAACTCAGCCACTACGAGCAGGTCAACCAGTGGCTAGAAAAACGCGGCATTCCTCTACAGCCCGTGCCGCCACCGCCCTATGGAGCCGGACTCAAAAAATGCGTGCGCCGAAACGAACCTGAGCGGATGCTCGACTTATTGCTGGTGTCGGCACTGATAGAAGCTCGCAGCCATGAGCGCCTTGGACTACTTGGTGAGCATTGCCCTGACCCACAGCTCGCCAAATTTTATCGCTCTCTAATGGCTTCTGAAGCGCGGCACTACGGCAGCTATTGGATACTGGCAACGACTTATTTTGATACTAAGCAGGTCACTGAAAGACTGACAGAGCTGGCGGAAGTAGAGAGCGAGCTGCTGAGTACGCTGCATCCTGAGCCCCGAATTCATAGCTGAGGTGCATAGCTGATGAGAACGCAGTTTAAGAATTTTTTGATTCGAGACTGGGGGGCGGGCGATCGCACCTCTGCTGCCGACGTGATTAAAACCGTACTCGCTGAATACGGCCTGGGCTGGGAAGTCAGCTGCGGCGGCTGTAGCGATCAAGACGCTGTAGAAGTTGAAAAATATTATTTGGAGACCGGTGGGGCGTTTTGGGTTGTGGAGCACTTAGGCCAAATCGTCGGCACTGGCGGCTACCATCCCATTGAGCGCGGGCAAAATGCCGTCGAAATTCGCAAAATGTACCTGTTGCCCGCAGCACGCGGGCTGGGGTTGGGCCGGTTTTTGCTAGCTCAGTTAGAGCAAGCCGCCGCCAACCAAGGCTTTTTAGAAGCGTGGGTAGAAACGGCTACCGTCTTACGCAAAGCCGTCAAGCTCTACGAGAAAAGCGGATATCGGCCTCAAAGTGGTGTAAAAACAGAACGCTGCGATAAAGTTTACAGCAAAGCTATTGCATCACACTCAACGGTAGATAGAACGTGACTTCGATCAATGCGTCGCCGACAAAGAATTTTTTCGTGGACATGCTGACGCGAGATATCGACTTAAAGGACGCCATTCTCGACCTGCTCGACAACTGCATAGACGGCATTCAGCGCACAATTAGAGGCCAATCGCCCTCAGAAACGCCCTACGACGGCTTTTGGGCCAAGATAGAAGTTTCTGAAACATCTTTCAAAATAGAAGACAACTGCGGCGGCATCCCGCTAGATGTCGCTCAGCGCTACGCCTTCAGAATGGGCAGACCCAAAGAAATTACCGACGATGACGATGTCCTAACCATCGGCACCTATGGCATTGGTATGAAAAGAGCCATTTTCAAACTGGGCCGCTCTGCTCAAGTTTTTTCTCAGACAGAAACTGACTCCTTCAAAGTAATCATCCAACCAGACTGGCTGCTAAGCGACGAAACGTGGGATCTGCCACTAGAAATAATAGACAGCCCGCTCGGTAGAAACGGGACTTCACTAGAAGTACAGGCGCTGCGAGATGAAGCGGCCAAGCAGCTCTCAACCCAGTCTTTTCAAAATACGCTAGCCAGCGAAATAGAGGCGCTGTACAGCTACATCATCGGCAAGGGCTTTGAAATTACCGTCAACGGCAACCGGGTCAAGCCCAGACCTCTGGTACTGCAATGGGAGGGGCTCTCAAAGCTAAAAAATGCCGATAAAGAAGCCGTAGCACCTTACCTCTACGAAGCTTACGAAGCGGATGTTGAGGTCAAAATCGCAGTCGGATTTCATCGAGCGCTGCCCAGCCATGAAGAAATTGAAAACGCCGAGATTGGCAAGCGCCGAAAAAGAGATACCGCCGGGTGGACCATTGTTTGCAATGACCGCGTCGTCGTCGCCAATGACAAAACGCTGCTAACCGGCTGGGGCGAAGCGGGTGTGCCCAGATATCACCCTCAGTACATTTCCATTTCAGGCATCGTTCACTTTAAGAGCACAGATGCGAGAAAGCTGCCCATTACCACGACCAAACGCGGTATAGACGCTTCTTCTGAACTGTATCTACACGTCAAAGAGCGCATGAGAGAGGGCTTAAAAGTTTTTACCACCTACACCAGCAAGTGGAAGCAAATGCCCAAAGAGGAAAAGCAGCGAACCAAAAAAGCTAAGTCAGAAACGCCCGCTGCCATGTTCGATCAGGTCAAGACCATTGATACTAGCGGCCCAGTCTCTACCGGAGGCAAAAGTATTTGGAAGGCAGTTGCGCCCACAGCCAGAAAGTTGGACGTAGAGCAAAGGTATATTCCCAATTTGCCCTCGCCGCCGCCCATGGCCCAGCTCAAAAGAGTCAGCTTTAACAAACCCGTCGAAGAAGTCAGGCTAATTGCTGAATACATATTTGGCGACCCAGACTGCCCAGCTTCTACGGTAGGCGAAGCCTGCTTTGAGGAGATTTTGAATCAGGCCCAGGACGACTAAAAAGATATGCTGTTAAGACTATGAGCTATAGGCGACCAATAGCGGTTGACCTCTTCGCAGGCGCAGGTGGGCTGAGCTTAGGGTTCGAGCAGGCGGGCTTCGATGTGGTGGCGGCAGTTGAAATTGATCCTGTTCATGCTTGCGTACACCAGTTCAATTTTCCCCAGTGCGCAGTTCTTCCAAAATCGGTTTCTGCCGTCAGCGGCAAGGATATTCGAGCAGCGGCTGGCTTATCCGAAGGGACTACGGTCGATGTCGTCGCTGGCGGCGCTCCCTGTCAGGGCTTTTCTCTAATGGGCCAGAGGGTGCTCGATGATCCAAGAAATGCACTGATTCGAGAGTTCATTCGAATTGTTCGAGAGCTTCAGCCTGCGTATTTTTTATTTGAGAATGTAAAGGGATTGACGATTGGAAAGCATCGCCAGTTTTTGCAGGAAATTATTGAAGAGCTGAGCAGTTCGGGCTATGGCGTTATGCAGCGAGTGCTGAATGCGAAAGACTACGGCGTACCGCAAAACCGGGAGCGGCTGTTTTTGATCGGGGCTAAAAAAGGGCGATCGCTGCCAGTATACCCAAGCGAACTTGAGCGCGCTGTTACCTGCGCGGAAGCATTGGATGACTTACCGGATGCAGAACGGTTTGAGCAGCTATTGTTTGGCGACGAAGTGCGGGCTGAGTATCTCGATAGCCCCAAGGGCTACTCGGCGCTGATGCGATGCAGCACCCGAGAGAGCTGGAGATATGGCTATCAACGGACGTGGAATCAGGACTTTTTGACCAGCAGTCGTCGCACTCAGCACACTGCGATTTCGCGCAGACGATTTGCCCAAACTCGGCCTGGTACCCTTGAACCTGTGTCTCGGTTTTTCAGGCTACCGGCTGATGCGATCGCGCGTACGCTACGAGCCGGTACCGATTCTGCGAGGGGATCTTTTACCAGCCCTCGGCCCATTCACTACGAATACGCTCGCTGCATCACCATCCGAGAAATGGCCCGTCTGCACGGCTTTCCTGACTGGTTTCGGTTTAACCACACCAAGTGGCACGGCGGCAGACAAATTGGCAATTCGGTGCCGCCACCGCTGGCTTTTGCGATCGCCCATCAAATCATCCAGGCACTTGCCGTAACCCCTCATCGCCCTGCTGAG
>JBBSNR010000030.1:0-14670 GCA_038260635.1 Phormidesmidales cyanobacterium | reverse complement strand
TCACTGGGCGATGATTCGGCTGGCGCTGAGTTCGGTGGCTAATCAGGCTATTGTCCCCTTGCAGGATTTGTTAGGGCTGGGCAGCGGCGCTCGGATGAATACCCCAGGCATTGGCGAGGGCAACTGGACGTGGCGCTATGTGATGCCTATGCTCACGCCTACCATCAGCGCTCATCTCAAAGAGCTAACAGAGCTGTATGGCCGAGGGCGCGATCAGCAATAGCGTTTCGTCGCCAGTTTTGTAGTGGCGGTCATTGCAACCGAACCCGACAACCGAACCTCCGAACGGGGCTAGCTTTGCTACGCTGCTCTTTAAAGGGACTATCCTTCGCGTGAATCGTGTATGGAGAAGCACCGATGGAAAAACATAGATAGATCTATCTGTCTGAACCGGACCCGTTTTGACCCGTAAGGGAGGATACATATGGCTGCAACTGACTTCAAAGATTACTACGCCATTTTGGGGGTCAGTAAAACGGCCAGTGCCGACGAAATCAAGCGCTCTTTTCGGAAGCTAGCGCGCCAATATCATCCGGATGTCAACCCCGACAACAAGTCCGCCGAAGCCAAATTTAAAGAAGTCAGTGAAGCCTACGAGGTGCTCTCCGACGCTGATAAGCGCACCAAATACGATCAGTTTGGCCAATATTGGCAGCAGGCGAGTCGGGCTGGCAGCGGCGGTCCGTCTGGTGGCCCAGCTGGTAGTGCTGGCGGCTTTGACTTTGGGGCTTACGGCAGCTTTGACGATTTTATTAACGAGCTGTTGGGCCGTTTTGCTACGGGTAGCGGTGGGAGCAGCGCGCGTACTAGGGCTTACGGCTACCAGCAGCCAGGCGGAGCCAGCGGGTTTGATACTAGCGGCTTTGGCTTCGATCCGAGAACAGCCAGTCGGACGAGTGCTAGAGCTGGCACTAGCCGAGGGGCTTTTGACCAGACGGCCAATCTCAAGCTGAGCCTGTCCGAAGCCTTTCACGGCACTCAAAAGCGTTTTAGCATTGGCGGCGAATCGGTTAACGTGCGGATTCCTGCGGGGGTCAAGCCGGGGAGCAAAATTCGCTTAAAGGGCAAGGGCGCGCTTAACTCTCAAACCCAGCAGCGCGGCGATGTTTACCTAAGTGTTGAGCTTTTGCCGCACCGATTTTTTCAGCTGGAGGGAGACAACTTGACCTGCGAAGTGCCGATTACGCCGGACGAAGCGGTGCTGGGTGCTAAAATCGCGGTGCCCACTCCCGATGGCAGTGTGACGGTCAGCATTCCGGCGGGTGTAAAATCTGGCCAGTCGCTGCGACTGCGCGGCAAGGGTTGGCCCCAGAAGAAAGGGGCTGAGCGCAGCGATCAGCTGGTTAAAGTGGTGATTACGCCGCCGAAAGAATTGAGTGATCGCGAAAAATCTCTCTACGAGCAAATCCGCGACAGCCGCTCTACCGACCCAAGAGCGGAGCTGACCAGGGTTCAGCTCTAGCGATCACCTTAGGTAAATGGTGCGCTCCTAGAAGATCGAATGTCGAAGTGGGAATTCTGTCCTAGAATCCCAGACTTTCGTGAGCCAAGCTATGGATAACCTGCCAGTGCGCCAGTCAGCCCGCACCCAACAAGAGCTGCTTCATCGGATTGCCAATCGCATCCGTCAGTCTTTAGAGCTGCAAGAAATTCTAAATACGACAGCTATAGAAGTCCGCGATTATCTAGGAATTGATCGGGTCAAGGTTTACAGGTTTAGTCCAGATAGCAGCGGAGTGGTGATTGCCGAGTCAATTCATAACCATCGGTTGCCTTCTTTATCGGGTCTACACTTTCCAGCTGACGACATTCCCACCTATGCTCGCGAGCTGTTTTTGAGAGCACGTCAGCGTTCAATCGTCGATGTTGTTAACACTCAGATCGGGCTGAGCCCTTTAGATCATCCTGAGACAGGAAAAACTCAAGCCGAGTGCGACATCCGCTACCGACCGCTAGACCCCTGCCACGCCGAGTATTTAACAGCGATGGGGGTGCAGTCTTCTGTGGTCGTCCCGATTGTTTTAAAGGAGCTTCCTAGCGAGCAAAGGGCGCGTCTGGCCTCGGGCACCTCTGCAAAGCTGTGGGGCTTGCTTGCCTGTCATCACAGTGAGCCGCGTAGCGTCACCGAAGCCGAGCTACAGTTTATTCAGGCAGTGGTCGATCAGGTGGGGGTGGCGATCGCCCAGTCCATCTTACTCAACCAGGTTCGCGCTCAAGCCGAACAAGAAGCCAACATCAACCGCGTCACCCAGCTACTCTACACCAGCCCCTCGATGAAACTGCAAGCGGCGCTCGAAGAAGCCGTAGCCACATTTGACGGCTCTGGTGGCAGACTTTATCTGACAGCCAACGAGACCCAACCTAGAGAACTCTGTACCTGCGGGGAGCAGCCCGCGCTCATTCACGCAGAACAAAACCGAGTCGTTGAGGAAAACTTTCTCTGGACAAACTTTTTACACTCGATCATCGAATCTAACCCTGATAGCAGCGGCTATCGGCCCTGGTCAGTCCAGTGGATGCGCTCGGTTTACAGCCTGGGCTTGTTGCCCCAAGGAGAAGATAGCTACCCCAGTCTGTGGGCCATTGACAATCTCTACCGTGAGTCGCTATTTCGCACCCTGGCACCGTTTTTTGAACCCACCTCAGTTTGCAGCCTACTCATCATTCCACTGCGCCATGGGGTGGACGTAGTTGGCTGCCTGACAATTTTCCGCGATGAGGTCGACACAGAGACTCTATGGGCCGGATACCACAATCCAGATACTCGTCAGCTCATGGCCAAACAGTCTTTTGAAGTGTGGCGACAGGACAAAAAAGGTCAGGCCAGCGCTTGGACAGAAGTAGAAATCAAATATGCCCAGGCCCTCAGTGAGCGGTTTGCTACCGCCATTGAGCAGTACCGGCTGCATCAACAAATACAGGCCTTTAATACCAACTTAGAGCAGCAGGTAAAAGAACGCACGCAGCAGCTACAGCTCTCTAATCAAGAATTAGAAAATTCTTTTTCTAAACAAAAAGCGCTAGTTAGCATCGTCACCAAAATTCGTGAATCGCTCGAAATCGAAGAGATTTTTCGAATTACTACCAAAGAGCTCAGCCAAATACTGACCGCTGATCGAGTTGCGGTATATCAGTTTGATTCAGACTGGGGCGGAGAATTTGTAGCCGATTTTGAATCGGTCGCCCCCCGCTGGACTGACATAGGCCCTTTAAAGGCCAGCACCATTTGGAACGATACTCATCTGCAAGAAACTCAAGGCGGTAGATATCGCCACGGAGACGTTTTTGTGGTGGACGATGTCTATCAGCAGGGCTTTTCTCAGTGTCATCTGGACCTCTATGAGGAGTTTCATATTAAGGCTTTTATCACAGTCCCCATCTTTGTCGGGCAAAATCTCTGGGGAATATTGTGTTCATATCAGCATAAAGAACCGCGCCACTGGGAAGCTTCGGAAGTTGACTTTACTAACCAGATTGCCGCTCAGCTCAGCGTCGCTTTACAGCATGCTGCTTTGCTAGCTTACAATCGCCGCAAAACAGAAGAACTTTCAAACACGCTCAGCGACTTGAAAGAAACTCAAACTCAGCTGATTCAAACAGAAAAAATGTCCAGTCTAGGTCAGCTAGTGGCAGGTATCGCCCACGAGATTAACAATCCGGTCAATTTTATCCATGCCAACCTGGTGCACTTGGAGGGATATTCCAACAGCCTGCTCAAAACCATAGCAAGCTACCAGGCACACTACCCCGAACCTACCGATGAAATCAGAGCATTGCTTGAAGACGCTGATATTAAATACATTGAAGAAGACTTGCCTAAGCTCTGTTGTTCCCTCTCTAACGGCACGCGACGTATCCAGGCAATTGTCTCATCGCTGCGGAGCTTTTCTAGACTGGATGAATCGGAAATCAAAGCGGTTGATATTCACGAGGGCATAGAAAGTACGCTGCTAATTTTGCAGCATCGATTAAAGACAAACGGTACTAAAGCCAGTATTGAAATTATTAGAGAATATGGCAAGCTACCGTTAGTAGAATGCCACCCAGGGCAGATAAATCAGGTGTTTATGAACCTGTTAGCCAACGCTATTGATGAGCTGCAAACTCCCCTGATTTCTGAAGAAAATGCAGTCAAAACGATTACTATCATTACTGAGCTAGTGGCAGACAGCTGGGTAAACATATCTATCAAAGACGATGGTAACGGCATTCCAGAAGCGGCTTTAAACAAACTCTTCGATCCATTTTTTACAACCAAACCTGTAGGTAAAGGGACAGGGCTAGGGCTATCAATCAGCTATAAAATTGTTGAAGAGCATGGCGGCAAGCTCTCCTGTGAGTCTGAACCGGGTGGAGGAACTGTTTTTACCGTTAAATTACCTATCCGCTCTGTGCTGGAGACCGCAGGTAAAACCAAAACCGCTGCCCCATAGAAACGGCTGCTAAAAGACTGTAATGACTGCTAGCTCGTCTGCCTTGCCTAATTCTTCCTTGCGGCAGAGATGGAGAGGCTGGGCCTTTGCGTATGCTGCTGAAGCTGTTCTGAGATAAGTATATGAAAATTCGTGGGTTTCGTTCGCTTCGAGCGGTGGCTAAACGGCTGGCTTTGCTATTGGTAAGTACGGCTCTATTTTTCGGGTTGGCTCAGACAGCAGCTTATGCTGTTTCTGGTAGCGCTGCGCCTTCTGGTATTCCAGGCCCTGCTGGGGTTTCGGGGGATCCTCTCAAGCCGCCTTCTCCGGAGAGCTTAGAACGAATGCGGGCGCAGCGCCGTGCCTTTCAAAGTGAAGCTTCAAAAGCGGCTAACAGTGAGGAAAAAGCAAGTTCAGGCAGCGAAGTGCTCACTGAGAAGCTGAATCTTGACGAAATTACCGAAGAGAACGAGATCTTTAAAGGAGACCGCCAGCAGCCTCGTGACTGACTGGGCGATCGCTCAAGCCCAGCTTGAGCCAACTTGAGCTACAGCCAGCTAAATGATTGCTTTTTGCCAGGTCGCTTTTAGCGTATCTAAAAAGGCAAATACCGGTGGTGTTTGCAGCGCATCGGCCAGGGTAATCACGCCAATCACCCTTTGCAAGGGGGCGGGCAGCTGGCAAACAACAACATCCTGGGGAATCGGTTCGGCTGCTAGCTTAGCAATAATAGTCATCCCCAATCCTCGGCGCACCATGCTCACTACCGTAGAATCTTCTTTCACTTCGTAAGCGGGTATGACTGTTTGCCCATGACGCAGTAAGTACTGGTCTACGTTGTAGCGACAGCCATCGTCTGGCAGCGGCAAGATCAGCGGTAGCGCCGTGAGCTGCTCCCAGGTCAGTGGTTCTTGCTGGGATGCTGAATTAGGGGCTTTATCTTTAGGCAACAGAGCCACGTAGTCGTCGCGAAATAGCTCCCAAGCATCAAAGGCATCATCTACAGGAAGATAGGTGAAGCCAATATCAGCTTCGCCCCGGCGCAAAATCTCTTCGGCCCCCCGGACATCGTTGCCTTCCCCAATAGAGACACTGATGCCGGGATACTGTTTGCGAAATTTTTCTATGACGACCGGCAGCACATGAGTTGCCACACTGCGGAAACCTACCACCCGCACCAGACCGGCCTGCAATCCCTTGGCGTCTTGGGCTCTACGACCAATGGCCTTGAGCAGAGCCAGCATGTTTGTCGCTTCGGTGGTAATCTCCTGGCCGACGGGCGTCAGTACCGCGCCCTGTCGCCCCCTGCTGAGCAAACTGACGCCGAGTTCTTCTTCTAAAGTGGCGATCGCATGGCTCACGGCTGACTGCGATAGCTCTAGCCGAGAAGCCGCGTCGCTAAAGGTGCCGGTTTGGGCGATCGCCACCAGCGCCCGCAGCTGAGACAGCTTAATTCGATTGACATTAATCTCCGCCATAATAGTGATAGTACCGGACGAAGCCAGCCATACGAACCAATCAATTCACCATCATAACTCCCCTTTCCCTTCTCCCTTTCCCCTTTCCCCCTAATCCCCTCACCCACTCCACCTACTGAGCGTAGTCGTCCACAAAGCGCCTCTGAAAAGTTAGCCATGCCCCCCGCCCTAATCACCGTTCGCCCCGAAGGTCTCTACTGCGCCGCTGGCAACTTTTATATCGACCCCTGGAAACCCGTAGACATAGCGCTCATTACCCACGCCCACGCTGACCACGCCTACAGCGGTCACCAGCACTACTACGCCACTGCCATTTCAGAAGGCATTTTACGCCGTCGCTTAGGCCAGGATATCAACCTCAGCGGCGTTGCCTATGGCGATAAAATCAAACTGGGCGACGCCTGGATTTCTTTTCATTCCGCTGGTCACGTTCTGGGCTCCGCTCAGGTGCGTGTAGAGCATAAAGGCGAAGTTTGGGCGATATCTGGCGATTACAAACGCGATGCCGACCCCTCTTGCGAGCCTTTTGAAGTCGTTGAGTGCGACACCTTCATTACCGAATCTACCTTTGGCCTACCGATTTATCGCTGGGACAGCGGTGAAGTCACCGCTCAGCAAATCCATCACTGGTGGCAAAGCGACCCGACTCGCCCTTCCTTGCTGTTCTGCTATTCCTTTGGCAAGTCTCAGAGAGTACTGGCAGAACTGACCAAGTTCACAGACAAGACCGTTTACCTGCATGGTGCAGTTCACAACCTCACCGAAATCTATCGCGAGGTAGGGGTAAAAATGCTGCCGACTGTCCCTGTCTCACAAATGGAGAAGTCTTACAAATTCGCCGGAGACCTGATTATATCGCCACCCTCCGGTCACCGCTCTAGCTGGATGAAACGCTTCAAACGACCTCAAACTGCCTTCGCCTCTGGCTGGATGGCCGTACGCGGTGCCCGCAGACGACGCGGCTACGAACGCGGCTTTGTCCTATCTGACCACGCCGACTGGCCCGGATTGATCAATACCGTTAAGCAAACCAAAGCCAAAGCAGTCTACGTGACCCACGGGCAAAATGACGTGCTCTCCCGCTACCTCACCGAAGAAATGGGACTGAAAGCGAGCCCACTAGAAACCCTCTTTGAAGGTGAAACCGACGAAGGTAGCCATTCGGCGTGATATGGCATTCGAATGACCGGACGTTCGGGGAGACTATGACGCAATGTGCAATGCTCAGCTAGCCTGCGTCTGGCCACTAGCTTTTGCCACCGACAAAGGGGGTGTTCCAAAAGCGCCAGTTTTGTTTATTGAAGGGCGATCGCCACCGTTCAATTAGCCCCGATTCCAGCTTTTGCCGAAGCTGACGTTCAACCGGCGCGTGGGGCCAAAAAGCAATGCCGAGTTCACTTGCCAGGCCGTGGTCATAATGGGCTTGGCGATAGTTCAGCAGGTAGCGTTTGCAGTCGTGAGTGCCTTTCCAGCGCTGGTTGGATTTGACAGTTTCGCCAATATACAAAAGCAGGGGCGATCGCTCGGACGTGGTGGTGTAATCAATCACAAAGTACATGGCGGCGACGCCCACATCGTCAAACTGCCAGCGCCAAAACTCGGTATTTTGACGGCGCAGCGTAAAGGGATTGAGGGCGCTCACTGGGTCGGTTTCAATTGGGTCGGCTTCGGGGTCGGTCTCAGTCGAGTTAGACAAATTAAAGAAGCTGCCTTGCTGAGGCGCAGGTGCAGTCTGAAGCGGAGATTGAAAACTGATAATTCGCTGCTTCCAAGCCTGAAGTTCAGATGCGCCGATAGCTAGCTGGGGCTGAAAGTTTTCATAGGTAGAGTAGCTCACAGCGGACATGGCTGAGTCGGAGAGCAGAAAAGACTGTCGATCTTCTGGCATCAGACAATTCCAGGTATAGCGTACGGGTTACATCTTTTTGCAATGTAGCGCTATATGTTGCGTTACTCAAGCCCTACTTTTCTGGCAAAAGTAATTAAATGCCATTAGGCTATCCGCGTTTTGCAGTCCTGAACGTTGGCAATCTGCGGACCGCTGGGATCGGCACTGTCAGTTACAGAAATCTGCACAGAGACTCAAGCAATATCCTCAAACGCCAGATTTCAGTGGGAAATGTCTCATAATCAATCCTGGAGCGGTTACCGCTGAGGCAGAATCCGTCAGAGCGCTACCGATTATCCTGAGGCGATTCTGCGCGGGAAAGACGCTGATGTCGTATCGCGACAGTCTCAGACTTGGAAAGTTTGACTGACGGCAAAGCGGAAAGCTCAGTGGCTTGAGCCATCGCAGCGATAACAGCCGCTACGATCAGATCAACCGAAGCCCACAGAAAGTAGGCAAACCAGACAAAGATAGCTAAAAGCTTTGTGCCATCTTCTAGCAAAGCCTCATCATCTGGAGGCAAGTCTGAAAGAAGATCAGACCCTAACGAAATTGAAAATAGCAGTAAGCTCAAACCTAAAAGAGCAGGCTTTGTCTTCAAACAAAGCTTGCGAAAGCGAATTAACCACCCCACAAATATGACGACATAAGTGAGAAGAACAGCCCCCTCAGCTACGTGCGACCCATCGGGCGAGAGAACCAGCTTTGGAAAAATCTTCTCATGGAATAGAAACAGGTCATCAAAGCACAAAACAGCGTTGAACCAACCAAATACGGTAAAGAATCTAGCGGCCTCTGAACCCGGCTGAAAAACTTTGAGCAGCATGACGCTTAACAGACAAACGGCTACACTACCACCCCAGAATAGAACCCCTATATTAGAAAACGCGCCATAGTATAGGGGATAGCTGGCAACCGCTGACGGATCACGGGTGAGGTAGTTGATAGACACAAAAGGCTGTAGGCGAGCGGCTATCAGCACGCAAAACCAAAAAGAAAAGCCAGCGACAACGACCAGGCTGTGTTTTCTTCGGGTTAATAAAAGCTGTTGCAAAAGGTATTGCATAGGGCAGAAGTTGTGAAAACCACAAAGGTATCGACAAGTTGTCGCTTCGATTGGTCAATCAGACAGCTCGGTCTCCTCTCCTAAAGAACAATCTCTAGAAAAATTATTGAAAAAACAGCTCCCTTCCAGAAGACACTGTCGCTTATTTTGCTGCTGAGCTTATGTATACAAGTATACTTTCATCTGAGTAATAACCCTGAGTTCTTTTTTTACCTTACGCAAGGGGGAATGGCAAACCCCTTAAGGGGTCGATAAACGCTCCTCCATCCGGTGTTAAGGCTTCGGTGCCAACCCAGCCAAGCAGAGGAGCCTCGGCCCCTTAACTCACTACATTAGTAGCCCGCTAAAACCGTTCTGTGCTGCGGGCTAGGTGGCGCACAGGCGTTAGCCTTCTCTGCTAGCAGCATCCGTACGTTTTCTATGAAGCCTACTGAAATCGCTCGATTTCGCTTTATCCGTCTCAAATCTGCTATTGAGCAAGACGACTATTTTTTGGCTGCTGCGATCGCCTCACGCTGCGGCCAGCGAAATGGTCACAGAAGAAGTCCGCCGAACCAAAGAGCTGCGCGATACTCGTGAGCTATGTGAGGTGACAGCTGAGTCACTCCAAAGCTGCCGCCACCTCTTCGTTCTCTGCTGCTGCTTCACTTACTGCTTCTACAACAGTCTCGGGCTCTGCTGCTTTGACGATAAAAGTCAGTTCACCCGACTTGTTTTCGTCAATAGCAACGGTACTGCCTTCGCTAAACGTATTCTCTAAAATGAGTGTGGCAATTGGGTTTTCCAACTCGCGCTGAATGGCTCGCTTCAACGGGCGAGCTCCATAGGCCGGGTCGTAACCGGCGTCAGCTACATGATCGATAGCAGCTTCTGACATTTCTAGCGTGATTTTCTGGTCAGACAGCAGCCGGTGAATACGCTTGAGCTGAATGGTGATGATGCTGCGCAGCTCTTTTTTGCTGAGCGCGTGGAAGAGAATTAGATCGTCAATCCGGTTGAGAAATTCGGGGCGGAAGTGCGATCGCAATGCCCCCAGCACCCGCTCCTGCATCTCTTCGAACTGAGAGTCATCACCAGCCACATCTAGAATATGCTCACTGCCGATGTTGCTCGTCATCACAATCACAGTGTTGCGAAAATCTACCGTACGCCCCTGAGAGTCGGTAATCCGCCCATCGTCTAATACTTGCAGCAGAATATTAAACACATCTGGGTGAGCCTTTTCTACCTCGTCTAGCAGCACCACAGAATAGGGACGGCGACGCACGGCTTCAGAGAGCTGTCCGCCCTCCTCGTAGCCGACATAGCCAGGCGGTGCGCCAATTAAGCGCGACACTGAATTCTTCTCCATATACTCAGACATATCCAGGCGAACCAGCGCCTCTTCAGTGTCGAATAAAAAGGCCGCTAATGCCCGCGCCAGCTCAGTTTTACCGACGCCCGTTGGCCCCATAAAGAGAAATGAGCCAATCGGTCTGCCGGGGTCTTTCATGCCCGCCCTCGCCCGCCGAATCGCCGCTGCTACGGCTGTCACCGCCTCCGACTGGCCAATCACCCGCTGGTGCAAATGGCTCTCCAACTGCAACAGCTTCTGCCGCTCCGACTCCATCAGCCGGTTCACGGGAATGCCGGTCCAGCGGGCGACAATTTCAGCAATATCTGACTCAGTGACCTGCTCTCTGAGCATGGTCAATCCCTTTGCCTGCATCGCTTGCAGCTTAATATCGTGATCGGCTAGCTCGCTCTGAATCGCTTCCAGGCGGCCATATTTGAGCTGTGCCGCTCGCTCCAAATCGTTGGCACGCTCTGCCTGATTCATCCGCAGGCGGGTGCGCTCTTCTTCTTCTTTCAGCTCGTTAATGGCACTGAGCGTTTCTTTCTCGGCGTGCCACTGTTCATCGAGTTTTTTCTGTTCTTTAGAGAGGGTTTCAATCTCTTTTTTTAATCGAGTTAATCGCTGACGAGAAGTCCGGTTGGCTGATCCAGTCGTCTCTTCGCCTTCCAAAGAGAGCTTTTCCATCTCTAGCTGCATCAGCCGCCGATCAATAATTTCTAGCTCCTCGGGCTTGGAGTCGATCTCCATTTTGAGCTTGGCGGCGGCTTCGTCAATCAGATCAATGGCTTTGTCGGGGAGAAAGCGATCGCTGATATACCGATCCGACAGCGCCGCCGCCGCCACCAGCGCCGAATCCAAAATAGTCACCCCGTGGTGCACTTCGTAGCGCTCTTTCAGGCCGCGTAAAATCGACACCGCATCTTCTACGCTGGGCTGCCCCACGTACACCTGCTGAAAGCGCCGCTCTAGCGCCGTATCTTTTTCAATGTACTTGCGATACTCATCGAGCGTGCTCGCCCCAATGCAGCGCAAACCGCCCCGAGCCAGCATAGGTTTGAGCAGATTGCTTGCATCCACGTTATTTTGGCCCGCACCCGCCCCGACTACCGTGTGCAGCTCATCAATGAACATCACAATCTGGCCGCTGGAGTCGGTCACTTCTTTAATCACCGATCTGAGCCGGTCTTCAAATTCACCGCGATACTTGGCTCCGGCGATCAGGCTGCCGACATCTAGTGAGATCAGCGTGCGGTTTTTGAGCGATTCGGGCACGTCGCCATTGATAATTCGCTGAGCCAGGGCTTCGGCGATCGCCGTCTTGCCCACGCCCGGTTCACCAATTAGCACCGGATTATTCTTCGTCCGCCGCGAGAGCACATGGATCACCCGGCGAATTTCCTCATCGCGGCCAATCACTGGGTCGAGCTTACCGCTACGGGCTTCTTCAGTCAGGTCGCGGCCATACTTAGCCAGCGAAGGATATTCATTGTCAGCGCCCTGATCAATCGTCTTTTCAGCGCCGCCCCGCAGCGCCTGAATCGCCTTCATAATGTGGGAGGTATCCACATCGAAGCCGCGCAACAGCCGCCTGCCAATGCGCTCATCTTCCACAAAGCCCACCAGCAGGTGCTCAAGCGAAATCAGCTCATCCTGCAAATTGAGCCGCGCCCCGTCTGCCGCGTCCAGCATTCGGTCCAGGCTTTGCCCCAGATACAGATTGCTGTCAACCGCGACCCGCACCCGTGCCTGCCGCTTGGCAAACACCTCTAGCTCTTGCAAAATCTGCTCAGGAGAAAGCCCAGCTTTGATCAAAATAGTATCGGCCAGCCCCGACTGCTCCAGCATGGCCAGCGTCACATGCTCCACCTCCAGGTACTGCTGCCGAAATCGGCGGGCCACATCCTGGGCCTCAACGATGGCATCCCAAGCTTTGTCGGTAAATTTGTCTGGATCAGTTGGCTGCATGAGGGAGGGGAAAGAGGAAAAATGGCGCGTTAGGCCCAGGTTTGGCTGAGGTAATTCAGTATAACAATGGAACGGTCGCTGGATTGGAAGCCGCGCTTTCGTTAAAAGTATTCCTGTTTCAGCTCATCTATGTTGTCAAAACTAGATCAGCTCAGATTTCATCGCCCTCAACTGGCGGCACATCTGGCACACTCGCCAACAGCGCATCAAATTTTGTATAGTCGGCGCTTTGGGCGTGGCTCTGTAGCAGCTGCCGAGTTTTTTCAACGGCTATCTTGGCGTTAATGGCTGATATTAACCACTGCTTCAGGGGTATCTGGTTTTCAGCTGCCAGTTTTTGAGCTTCCTCAAGCAGGTCAGCAGGTAGCTCTAACGGATATGCGTTCATTGACTTAGCTTCTCCACTAAATTGAACTTTTTGACGAACTCACCAGGACTCAAAACGGTAACGCCAAATTGCAAGGCAGCAGGCAGAAAGTCTTTCTTATTAAAGGTAACGATTGTTTCGGCTTGCGCATTGACAGCACATTCTAAAACCATTTCATCGTCAGGATCGTTCAGTTGAGGACGCCAGCGGTAGTAGATAGACGTAGGGATGAGCCGATCGGCAAGCCCGGCTAAAATGACGTCTATAAGTCTATAATGTTGGTGTCAAAGATGTGCATCAAATCATCCTAAAGCACCAGGTCAAAGCCCGCGCTATCTTGGCATAACCAGAGACGGCACTAAAAAAGTCATTCGCTCCTTCTCAGCCTAACCTCTCCCTTCAATCAGCTCTACTTTGTAACCGTCAGGGTCTTCGACAAAGGCGATCACCGTCGTGCCGTGCTTCATGGGGCCGGGTTCGCGGGTGACTTTGCCGCCCTGCTGTCGGATGGCTTCGCAGGTGCTGTAGATATCATCTACGCCCAGCGCAATATGGCCATAGGCATTTCCTAGATCGTAGCCGTCAGTATCCCAATTGTGGGTTAGCTCTAGCACGCTGTGGTCGGCTTCGTCGCCATAGCCGACAAAAGCCAGGGTAAATTTACCACCGGGGTAGTCTTTCTGGCGCAGCAGCTTCATGCCTAGCACTTCGCAGTAAAAGGCTAAAGATTTCTCCAAATCGCCGACTCGGAGCATGGTATGTAATAAGCGCATTGTACTGATCCTCTCGTTGTGCCGTATTATTTCTCTGATGGAAGGCGAACTTTCTTTAAGAATAATAGGCGCGAAGCATGATTGATTCCCTTGACACCGCGATTGAAGATATTCAGGCGCGAGAGATCCTCGATTCTCGGGGCAAGCCCACAGTTGAAGCAGAAGTCTATTTGGCGGGTGGTGCAGCGGGTATCGCTCAAGTGCCCAGTGGGGCCTCTACTGGCAGCTTTGAAGCGTATGAGCTGCGCGATGGGGATGGGAGTCGCTACAGCGGCAAAGGCGTCCTCAAAGCCGTCGAAAACGTCAATGAAACCATCGCTCGTGAGCTGATCGGGCTAGACGCTTTCAACCAGATTGAAATCGACCGCACTATGATCGCCCTCGACGGCTCAGAGAATAAAAAAAATCTAGGGGCCAATGCTATTTTAGCGGTGTCGCTGGCAACTGCAAAGGCAGCGGCTCAGGCGGCAGATCTGCCCCTCTTTCGCTACTTGGGCGGCCCTCTAGCCAACGTGCTGCCTGTGCCGATGATGAACGTCATCAATGGCGGCGAGCACGCTAGCAACAATGTCGATATTCAAGAATTTATGATTGTGCCCGTGGGTGCTAGCAGCTTTCGCGAGGCGCTGCGCTGGGGAGCTGAGATTTTTGGCACGCTGAGTAAAGTGCTCGATAAGAAAGGGTTGCTCACAGGCGTTGGCGACGAAGGCGGCTTTGCCCCCAACCTGGGATCAAACCAGGAAGCCCTGGATCTGCTGATGGCGGCGATCTCTGAAGCGGGCTACCAGCCGGGCAGTCAGGTGGCGCTGGCGCTAGACGTAGCCGCTAGCGAAATGTACAAAGACGGGCAGTACATCTACGATGGCTCAGCCCATTCCCCCGCTGAGATGGTCGATTATCTGGAAAGCCTCTCCAGCAACTACCCAATTGTCTCTATCGAAGATGGCCTGCACGAAGAAGACTGGGCCACCTGGAAGACGCTGACTAAGCGCATTGGTAAGCGGGTGCAGCTTGTGGGCGATGATCTATTTGTGACTAATCCTGTCCGACTCCAAAGAGGCATTGACGAACTTGCGGCTAATTCGCTGCTGGTGAAGCTCAACCAGATTGGCACGCTGACCGAAACGCTAGAGGCGATTGACTTGGCCAAGCGTCATCAGTTCAGTACAGTGATCAGCCATCGCTCGGGCGAAACTGAAGACACGACGATTGCTGATCTGGCGGTAGCGACTCGGGCCGGTCAGATTAAGACGGGATCGCTCTGTCGCAGTGAGCGGGTAGCGAAATATAACCAGCTGCTGCGGATTGAAGATGAGCTAGGTGACCAGGCCGTATATGCAGGCACGGTGGGAATGGGGCCAGGATAGTCAGGAGGCGATTGTGCT
>JBBSNR010000029.1:0-14678 GCA_038260635.1 Phormidesmidales cyanobacterium | reverse complement strand
GCGTCTCTTTAGCATTTGGTCTGACGGTATTGACGATGGCCTATGCCATTGGCCACGTCTCAGGCTGCCATCTCAATCCGGCGGTCTCGTTTGGCCTGTGGGCAGGCGGGCGTTTTCCCAGCAGTGAGCTGCTACCCTATATCGTTTCTCAAGTGATTGGGGCGGTTGTCGGTGCGGGGTTTGTCTTTTTGATTGCCTCTGGCCAGCCCGAGTTTGTGCTGAGTGGGTCTAACCCACTGGCGACTAATGGGTTTGGGGCACATTCTCCTGGCGGCTACGGCCTTATTCCCTGTTTCTTGATTGAAACGGTGCTGAGCTTTATCTTTTTGGTCGTTATTTTGGGCTCTACCGATGGCCGCGCCCCGCAAGGATTTGCCCCGATTGCCATTGGCATGACGCTGACGCTAATTCACCTGATTAGCATTCCGGTGACAAATACTTCTGTGAACCCTGCTCGTAGCCTTGGCCCAGCCATTTTTGCTGGCCCGGAACTGCTCGCTCAGGTTTGGCTGTTTTGGGTTGCACCTATTTTAGGAGCAGTGTTGGCCGGTTTGTTTTATAACAGCGTGCTGGCCGCAGGCTATGAGCCTGATATAGATGGAGAGGTTGTCGTGGAGCAGCCCGCTGTTAGCTCCCGCCAGCTGTAGAAGCGTATGCCCGATGGTTTGCCTGAACAAAAAACGATAGAAAAGCGATAAAGTCAGCACACTTTGCTCTGTAAGGTGTGCTTTTTTCTGCGCTGTAGTAGTTGAGGGTGTTCTGTTATGGCTAGTTAGAGTCTTGCTTAGATTTGCTGGTGAGCTTATCTGCCAGGCTAAAAAATAGGCCTGGCAAGACGATGATAGCGAGCAGACCGCCTGCATAGACTGCGAATTCAGAGGCTGTAGCCAGGTGGACATAGTCGGAAAAGGTGGTGTATGCCAGCATGAATGTTTTTCTGATAGGGAGTACTTAGTGTGGTGATAGCACGCTCTAAATCAGGTTTGTGCTACCTATGGGGAGATTTGTGGGCGGAAATGAAGCGCTAGCGCTCTGCAATCTTCTGTAGCTGTTAGAGCTGGTAGGTCTAGCTCAGAGCACAGCGGCTAACAAGCTAATCGCAATCAGCCCGGCTAAGGCTATCCACAGTCTGTGCTTGCGCCACCAGGGAATGCGATACGTTTCTTGGGGCGTAGGTTCGGAGGTTGCCCTAAAATCTTGATAAAGGGTGCAGCTCGCCGCGTGAGGCCGCTTGGGAAAGTTGCAGCTATCGTCAGCATCGTAGACGCAGGTGGCGCACAGCGGCGCTTCGCCCTCAGCGCGGTATAAGGTCATACCGGGATGGCCGTGGGCTTTGAAAGTGAGCTTGCAGTAGGGACAGCTCAGAGCAGTTTCGGGAACGGGGCGATCGCATCTAGGACAAACTGACATGACGGTGGCTGGCCTCTGTTCAAATCAAAATAAGGGCGTGCTTGATCGGCAGATACATTTCTGCTGTTAAAAGCATAGCCAAAGCGTGAGGGCTTAGATAGCTGTACAGATCGCACTGGGCGTGAGCTGAGGACTAGGGTAAAGCCTGCTATCCCATACGGTAAACCGCCCGCTGAGCAGAAAATAGTTTGTCAAAATGGGATAGTAACTGCGACACTTGCGCTCAAGGTTGGGAAATTGCTAATTATGGACACCTCAAATTTACTCAGACAGCTATTGATGCTTGGCATTGGCACCACTTCTCTGGTGGCGGAACGGGTCAAGCAAATGAGTGAAGACCTAGTCCGCGAAGGCAAGTTAGATCCTGAGCAGGCCAAGGGATTTGTCGATGATTTTATGGCTCAGTTTAATATTGACCAGGGCACGCTAGAGCAGCAAATGCGGCGGCAGGTGCGCAATATTATGCAGGATTTGGGCGTGCCCCGACAGGCTGAGATGGACGAGCTGCGCGGGCGGCTAGATCGGCTAGAGCGGCAGCTGCGCGATATGGAAAACAAGCAGTGGCGCTAGAAAGCGACTAATTTTACAGTAAGCTACCGCTGAATTTGGCTCTAAAGCGTCGTACACTGGGGCCGTAAGTTTGGAACGGCTTGGAAAAATAAATTCCTTGAGACAATGAGAGAAATACTAATTAGCTTTGGCGTGCTGGTGGTGTGCTGTACTGTGCTGCTGGTGACTCAGTTTACTGGCGATAGGGGAGCAGAAGCGATCGCCTCTAGCGTTTCCGATATTCCAGCGATGGCGGCAGAGGGGAGCACTCTGGTCGCCCAAAGTGCTAGTGATTTGATGGAGGATGATATGGCTCAAGAAGCAGCGGCTGATGGCAGCGTAGTGACGACCGACTCTGGCTTACAGTACGAAGTCATCACAGAAGGCAATGGCGCAACGCCGCAGCCGGGTCAGCGAGTGTTTGTACACTACGTTGGCACGCTAGAAGATGGCACCAAGTTTGATAGTTCACGCGATCGCGGTCGTCCGTTTGATTTCACCATTGGCCAGGGTCAGGTGATCAAAGGCTGGGATGAAGGCGTTGGCATGATGCAGGTGGGCGATCGCCGCAAGCTGATTATTCCCCCCGAGCTAGGCTACGGTGCGCGTGGCGCAGGCGGCGTGATTCCGCCCAATGCGACCCTGATTTTTGACGTAGAACTGCTGCGCATCGGCAGCTAATTTCGAGCCCAACGGCGTTTATACATTGGAAAAGACCTTATCCTGGCGAGCACACGCTTTTTCGGGGTGAGGTCTTTTCTATGGGCAAAAATTCTCCGTATAACAACCGAATCTGCGGCTAGTCTGCGTAGCGCCATCGCCGATCAGGGCAAATTGGAGTAAGCGCACTACCGGCAGGCTGCTTTAGCGATGGTGACTCAACAGATTCCTCAACGAACGCCTCAGCAAATTTTGGTGGAACAGGCAAAACAAGGGGAGCCAGAAGCGATCGCTGCCCTCCTGAACCGCCCCGAAAACAAGCAGCCCTTTCGCTTGCAGGTACGGCGGCGCGGCGGTGAGTACCGGCTTTTGGCTGAAGCCGATCAGCTGCCCGACCAGCAGGCTACGGTGAGATGGATCATGCGGGCTCTGAAGAAGCTGGCGATCGCTGAAATGCGGACAGTGACGATCTATGGCAAGTCTCGTCAGAGCGCTAAACCTGACTGGCAGCAGCGCTTTGAGATCGGGCCAGAGGTAGGGCAATTCTCCTATGGGGAGGCTCCGCCAACGCCAATATCCGCCTCGACAGCGCTGCCCGCACTAGAGGTAGAGCCGCCTCTAGATTTGAGTGAGTATTGCTTTATTCGCAACTTGTCCCTGCTCTCAGTAGACCTCACGCCGCCCGGTAAAGCCGTCACGCAAACGGTGCTCTCATTTGTAGCGCTACCCGACGCTCAAAAGCTGGCAGTCTTACCTCACTTTACCGAGCTATTGCAAAAGCCAGAACCGCTACCGGATGACGCTTTAGCGCCGGAAAGCCATGCCTGGATAACAGAAATACTGGCGCTAGAAGGCGACAATCTGCGTAAGCTCTCTATTTGGCTGAGCCGCTATTGCGCAAATCCAACCGCAACTGTAGAACTGCTGAAGCCGATAGTTGCAACGTCTAAAGATGACTCCGAGCAGCGACAAACGCCTGCTGTCGGGATGGCTGCGAATCCTGACGTGGCAAGAGTCATCGCTGTGCAGGCAGCGCGGGCTGAACAGCTGCACTCCCCGGAGCCATTTAGCCAGAGCAGTTGGCTCCCACTGTGGGTTGTCCCCACGGCATGGACAGCGGGCTTGCTGTTGGCAATAACGCTGGGCATTAGCTCAGCCAACAGCGCTGACGCGAGCTTCCCAATTTGCAAACAGGCTACAGATGCTGCGCAATGTACGCTGGCCGTGCAGCTAGCTAGCGATCAGTCGGCGATCGCTTCAGCCATGAAAGCGGCAGCTCCCATCACGCCCGAAATCAAAGCGGCGGCGGCTGAGCAATGTAGCGAGTACGGCAGCACCCACATTCTCAGCGCCCTCAAGCTCAGCGGTTTAGCCCTGCCCTCTGTAGAAGATGGAAGCGCAGTTAACCTGTCTAAAAGTCAGACAACAGAATTGTTTCCAGGCGTTTTACTCACAGATATCACCCAGACAGATAGCAGTGCCAACAATCGGACGACTCGGATAGCCTGTGTTGGCTATGTCTCTACCGCGCCAGCAGCCAATCCTTTAGAACAAACAGGTGAAGCGCCTGGTGAACCTGAAGCCGCAATTCAAGAGATCGCCGCCGATGAGATTCCGCTGTCCTGGCCCGAGGAGCCTTACGAAAAAACTACCGTAATGGGCAGCTCACCTGCGAAAGCGCTGGGCACGTATGACCTGTTCATCAACTTCAGCGCAAACACGTTGTTCACCGCTATTGGCCTCTTTGTCGCGGTTCTTTTGTACGCCTGCTATAGCTGCTACACCCTGAAAGGCATCTATCAAATGGCCCTGCCCTTGGGCGTGCTAGAGACCATCATGCATATCGTCCCAGCAATTGGGCTTTTTGTCTCGGTGCCATTGGGCGTAGGTGCCATTGGGCTCACTAGCCGCTTTGTCAAAGACTTCAACATCATCTGGTCTGATGGCTATAAGCCACTGGCTAGAGGCGCAGTCACAATTGTGGTGATTAAGGTAGTTTTGATGTGGGCGCTATATAGTGCGATCGCTCATCTTATAGTCTAGTCTTGGCGGGATGACGAAGTGGGCGATCGCCACAGGCTGACCATTCCCTCCGAGCTAGGCTACGGCGAATTGGCAGCTAGCCTGGCTAGGGGCAACTTGTAGTTGAAAAAGCCTCCGCAGCATTGGAATTGATTCTGCTCGTAGAGGCTTTCTAGATCTCGTTACAATCTAGTAGTTAGCCATGCGAGCCCTCAACTATGCCACGGATTGTCCTGATTGCGGGGTTTGAAGCCTTTAATACGCGGCTGTATCAGCAGGCGGCAGATCTGGCTCAGCAGCGCTGCCCCGATTTGGATATTCGGGTATTTTGCGATCGCGACCTCCTCGCCCAACCCGACGCGATCGCTGACGCCCTACAAAATGCAGACGTTTTCTTTGCCAGCCTGATTTTTGACTATGACCAGGTGCTGTGGCTGCGCGATCGCGTTCAGCAAATCCCCATTCGTTTAGTATTTGAATCGGCCCTAGAGCTGATGGCCCTAACCCAGCTAGGCAAATTTGCTATTGGTGAGAAACCAAAAGGAATGCCCAAGCCCATCCAGTTTATCCTCAGCAAGTTTGGCAGCGGCAAAGAAGAAGACAAACTGGCGGGCTACATCAGCTTTCTTAAAGTTGGCCCTAAACTGTTGAAGTACATTCCCGCGCGCAAAGTGCAGGACCTGCGCAACTGGCTGATTATCTACGGCTACTGGAATGCGGGCGGCGCAGAAAATGTAGCCGCTATGCTGTGGGTGCTAGCAGAAAACTATTTGGGTCTGCCGGTAGGAGAGATTCCGCCAGCTTTGGAAACGCCTAATATTGGTCTGCTACATCCTGAGTATGACGGCTACTTTGAGTCGCCAAAAGCGTACGCAGACTGGTATGCCGAAACACACAAAAGTGAGAATTCACCTATAGTCGGAATTCTGTTGTATCGCAAGCATGTGATTACAAAGCAGCCTTACATTCCTCAGCTAATTCGTTACTTTGAGCAGGCCGGACTAGTGCCGCTGCCAATTTTTATCAACGGGGTTGAAGGCCACGTCGCCGTCCGAGATCTAATGACTAGCGCTCACGAACAGGCGCAGCGAGCACTGGGCAATACCGCCTGTCCGTCCCTATCTAAAGAGGCAGTAAAGGTAGATGCGATTGTTTCTACTATTGGGTTTCCGCTTGTGGGTGGGCCTGCGGGCTCAATGGAGGCAGGGCGACAGGTGGCGGTAGCGAAACAGATTTTGGGGGCAAAGAACGTGCCTTACTTTGTCGCTGCGCCGCTGTTGATTCAAGATATTGCCTCCTGGACGCGGCAGGGCATTGGTGGGTTGCAGAGCGTGGTGCTCTACGCGCTGCCCGAGCTGGATGGGGCGATTGATCCAGTACCTTTGGGCGGACTGGTGGGCGACCAAATCTATCTGGTGCCAGAGCGGATGCGGCGGCTGACAGGCCGGGTGAAGCGGTGGATTGCGCTAAGGCAAAAGGAGAGGAGCGATCGCAAACTAGCCATCATTCTCTACGGTTTCCCTCCTGGCTATGGCGCTACTGGCACTGCTGCCCTGCTGAACGTGCCCAAATCTCTTCTAGCTCTATTGCAAGCTTTGAAATCACAGGGTTATCAGGTTGGAGATCTGCCTGAGAACGGTGAGACTTTAATTGACTGGGTCAAAGACGCCGATGACGAAGGGCTGTGGCCTGCTCGAAAGAGAACATCAGAAGATTTGGGCGTGGCTATTCCTACGGCAGTTAGCGCCCAGACTTTAGAAAAATGGCTGGGATATCTCCAAACTTCTAAAATCAAAAAGCAGTGGCAGTCTCTCACTCAAACCGGTATTAAAACGCTGGGTGAAGACTTTTTAGTAGGCGGCATTCAGCTAGGCAACGTGTGGATCGGGGTGCAGCCGCCGCTGGGCATTGCGGGTGACCCGATGCGGCTGATGTTTGAGCGAGACTTAACGCCTCATCCGCAGTACGCGGCCTTTTACACCTGGCTGCAAGAAGGCTTCCAAGCTGACGCAGTTGTTCATTTTGGGATGCACGGCACGGTGGAGTGGCTGCCCGGCTCGCCTTTGGGCAATACTGGCTACTCGTGGTCTGATATTCTGTTGGGCAATCTGCCAAATCTCTATATCTATGCGGCTAACAATCCTTCAGAGTCCATGCTGGCAAAGCGGCGCGGCTACGGGCTGATTATCTCTCACAATGTGCCGCCCTACGGCAGAGCCGGGCTGTACAAAGAATTAATAACGCTGCGAGAGCTGATAGCAGAGTTTCGCGCCGATCCTCAGGCGAATGCCGTACTGCGAGACCCAATTCTCCAGAAGGTTGTTGATACGGGCTTAGCGGCAGACTGTCCGATGCCGGAGCTAAAGGCGCAGGGTCTAGAATTTACTCTGGAGAATGCTCGTCTGTTTAGCAGCGCTGCTATAGAGCGATATTTTTTAATAGTCTATGAATATTTGCAGGTGTTGGAGAACCGCCTGTTTTCTAGCGGTCTGCATGTGCTCGGAAAAGCGCCTGCACCAGAGGAATTGCGCAGCTATTTGAATGCGTATTTTGGCGATCGCCTCTCCCCCACCCTAATTGAACAGCTTTCAGAGAACAAGCTGTCAGACAAACCCGATATTGAGGCTTTAGCGCGCCGCTACCCGGCCTCTGAGCCTCTAACAGCTGAACTGTTAGCAGAAGCAGTGAGCATTCGTCATTGCCTCGCTCAAACCACAGACGAACTCACCAACCTGCTGCGCGGCCTGAACGGAGAGTATATTCCGCCCGCTCCCGGCGGCGACCTGCTGCGAGACGGGCCAGGCGTACTGCCGACAGGGCGCAACATTCACGCGCTCGACCCTTACCGGATGCCTTCGCCAGCGGCTTACGAGCGCGGTCGGGCGATCGCTCACCAGCTGATCGCTCAGCACCAGGCAGAAAAAGGAGAGTATCCTGAAACTATTGCAGTGATGCTGTGGGGATTAGATGCGATTAAGACCAAAGGAGAATCTCTTGGCATTCTGTTGGAGCTAGTGGGCGCAAGACCTATCAAGGAAGGCACCGGGCGAATTGTTCGGTACGAGCTGATTCCTTTGAGCGAGCTTGACCATCCTCGGATCGACGTGTTGGCAAACCTGTCGGGGATTTTTCGCGACAGCTTTGTGAATATTATTGAGCTACTTGACGATTTGTTTGCGCGAGCGGCTGAAGCAAATGAGCTACCCGCCCAAAATTTTATTCGCAAGCACGCACTAGAACTGAAAGCGCAGGGCGTTGAGAACGTGTCGGCGCGGTTGTTTTCTAACCCGGCGGGCGATTATGGTTCATTGGTAAATGATCGAGTGACAGATTCTAATTGGGAGTCGGGAGAGGAGTTAGGAGAGACCTGGTGCGATCGCAATACCTTTAGCTATGGTCGCAGCGACAAAGGCCAGGCCAGACCAGAAATATTGAATACACTCCTGCAAAGCACCGGGCGTATTGTGCAACAAATTGACTCTGTAGAATACGGCCTTACTGACATTCAGGAATACTACGCCAACACAGGCGCACTCAAACAAGCCGCCGAAAAACGTCAGGGCAAACGAGTCACGGCTAGCTTTGTAGAGAGTTTCTCAGCCGATACCACCCCACGACAGCTAGACGAGGTGCTACGGATGGAATATCGCACTAAGCTACTCAACCCCAAATGGGCTGAAGCGATGGCTCAGCAGGGCTCTGGCGGAGCCTACGAAGTCTCTCAGCGGATGACGGCGCTAGTCGGCTGGGGCGGCACAACAGGCTTTCAAGATGATTGGGTTTACGAGCAAGCAGCCGAGACCTACGCGCTAGATACAGACATGGCCAAACGCCTGCGAGCAGCCAACCCAGAAGCCTTTCGCAATATTGTTGGGCGGATGATTGAAGCAAATAATCGTAATCTATGGCAAGCCGAAACCGAAACGTTAGAAAAGCTAGAGGCGCTCTACGAAGTGGCTGACCAGGCGCTAGAAGGCGTCGAAGCCGGTTAAGATGTCAGCCCCGTTTGACCGCTAGCAATAGGCCGTCGCCGATAGGGACTAAACTCATCGTGACGCGCTGATCATCTCGGATTTTTTCAGTCAGGGTGCGAATGTGCTGGGTGCGAGTGTCTTGCACTGCGGGGTCGGCGACTCGGCCATACCAGAGGGTATTGTCTATGGCAATTAGGCCGCCGGGGCGGATGAGCCGCAAGGTACGCTCGTAGTAACTGTCGTAGTTGCTCTTATCAGCATCAATAAAGGCAAAGTCAAAAGTGCTCGCTTCTCCTGCGGCGATCAGTTTGTCTAAGGTATCGAGGGCGGGGGCGATGCGCAGGTTTACTTTGTGGGCGACGTTGGCTTTTTGCCAGTAGCGAAGGGCGATCGCCGTATACTCCTCACTCACATCGCAAGCCACCACTCGGCCATCCTGTGGCAAGGCTTGGGCCACTACCAAAGTGCTGTAGCCTGTGAATACCCCAACTTCTAGCGTCTTTTTCGCCCCAATTAGCTGCACCAGCAGCGCCATAAACTGCCCCTGCTCGGGCGAAATTTGCATCCTCGCCTGAGGGTTTGCTGCCGTTTCATGCCGCAGCTGAGCGAGTATCTCTGTCTCGCGCAGCGTTGCCGAGAGCAGATAGTCGTAGAGCCGCTGGTCTAGCCCAATGGTTTGGTTCGACATCTAGATGCCATATTTAGGCGATTCAATATTTAGGCGACGCAATATTCAGGCGGCGCACATCACCCGGCGCATGGTTTTCATATTGCCCGGTAAGTCGTGGCGGATGGCTTGCTCAATCAAAAAGCGAGGGACCGGGATCAGGGGAGTCGCCTTTACAGAGTAGGTGATGAGGGTACCCTGGCCGTAGTCTTCGAGGGTGAGGTCGGCGCTAAAGTCAGAAAAGGTGCCGCGCTCAAAGCGAAACTGAATTTTTTGATGGAAAGTTTCGATCACCTGTAAGTAGATTTCTACTTGGGCTGAAAACATTAAAAAGGCTTTGCGAGCGACCTGATACAGGTGGCGCGTCATCGGGTGCGTCTGAGACTGTTTTTTGACTTCTAGCACCTGGCTTTGAACAATATCAGGGAAGTAATAGACCCACTTACTGTAGTCGGTGAGTCTTTGCCAGGTCTGAGATCGCACCAGCGGCACATACATCGTGGCGGTGACAGCAGCGCCCGTCTCGGTCAGCGTGGTCGAAAGTAAAACATCTCCCTGTAAGAGGGACTTTTCTTGCTGAAGGGTTACTGCCGATAGCGCAGGTAAGCTGAGAGAAGCTGTCATGGGCCAAAATGGGGCGTAAGGTTGCAGCAAAGCGGATCGCGCTCAGTTGGGCGATGAGCTACGCGACCCTGGATATTACAAGCGGAATACTAGGAGAACAAGGTTTGAAGAAAACCACCCTATGGGAGGATAGCTTTCGCAGTCGTAGCCTGGAACTGCTGCTATTATTGCCTGGTTCTACGGCAATAACGTTAAGCCTGTAAAGGCATTGAGTAAACTTTTAGTGAAATTACCGATTTTCTAAAGGGTGCCGCTCAGAGAATACCCGCCCTATTTCTAAGATCTTGCATTGCCCTATGGTGTTTCTACAGAGGGTAATTAGGCTTTCCGGCTATTTTTTCAACTCATTAAAGATTGAAAGTACAGTAGAAGTAACTCGGTTAGGCTAAAGCTATCAGCTAGCGTCCTAAAAAAGCGTATTTGAAAGCACCAAACTACAGCTCATCCTTACTTACAGCAATCGCTATGGCCAATCGCTTTCGGCTAAAACCCGGCTCTCAACTCCTGTTGTTTTTAATTTGTTTCACGCTGGGGGTATGGATACTGCGCGGCCTGACGCTGCTATCTTTTTTGCCAGGCATTGTGCTCTGGCTGCTGGTTCTGGCCTGCCTGACGGTGTTTGTCATCAATAGCTTGCAGTCTATGCGCTAGCCCCGCAATTGGGTCGTCCGGTTAGCGTCTGGAGCGAGGACTGCTTTCGGCGATCGCCTTACCCACCGTCAGATTGAGCAAATCGCCAATCAGCATGACCAAAGAGGTAATCCACAGCCATAGGAGCAAAACAATCACGGTCGCCACGGCGCTGTAAACAAAGTTGCCAAAGTGAGTAACGTATATGCGAAATAGTCCGGAGATCACAGCCCACGAGAGGGCAGCTAAAACAGCCCCTGGCATCAGCGGTTTACCCGAATTCCACCGGCTCGGCCCAAACCGGTAGACAAAGGCAAAAGCGGTTGACATGATGCTGAGCGCTAAGGGCCAGCGAAACAGGCTCCAAATCTCTGAGACCCAGTGGCTAATATCGCCTCGGCTGTGGATGACCAGTTGCTGCACCGCCCAGTCGCTGATAAACACCAGACTAGAAGCGGTAATCAGCAGGGCGATCGTGCCCAGAGTCAAACCGATAGAAACCAGCCGCGCTTTCCAAAAGGGCCGACGGCGGCGGGGCGGAATTTGGTGCATCTGGTCGAGGGCCCGCATGGCAGCGCTCATCGCCCCAGCTGAGGCCCAGAGCGCAAAGGCAAAACTCACCGAAAACAGGCCGCGACTCTGATTTTCGGTAACGACATTGCCAAAGCCGTAGATGAGTTCAGGGACCCCGGTCGGCGCAAGTTCGCTAAGCCGTCCGGCTAGGGTGATAAAGGTTTTTTTGAGCGGGCTAAACAGGCCAATCGCGGTCAAAAAAGCCAGAATTGCTGGAAATAGGCCCAGCATGGAGTTGTAAGCCATTTCTGAGGCGAGGCTGGGCAGGCGCTGACGAAAGGTACCGCGCACCACTAGCTGCAAGGTGTTCAGATTGATGTAGCTGAGAAATCGGACGAATTCGATCGGCGAAAGGGTATGCCAAATTCGCCGCAGCGGTTTCTGCTGGCAGTAGGTCGCGTATATTTTTTTAGAAATAGTGCGAGGGTGGGAAGGCAAGGGAGCGATCTACAGGGGAGTAATGACTTTACTTGTATAGCCTATTTCAAGATGAGTCTAGTCAATAGGGGTATAAGTTTGTGGTCTCTATAATTTTTTGTCAATTTTTTTTAGGATGGGCCGCGTGGGCTGGCGGGCTACAGGGCGGCAATACCTACCTATTTCAGCGGTAAACACCGAATGGTGAAATGGCCAGGCTTTTTTACAATGCATACATAAGCAGTCATCTAAAACGACTAAAGCCGTTCAGAGGCTGACCAAAGGCTGGTCAAACAGAGCGTTAGAGATAGGGAGGGAACTGATGCAGCCAAACGATCCCAATAAATTTACAGAGAAAGCCTGGAGTGCGATCGCCCGCACTCCCGATATTGTTAAGCAGTCGGGCCATCAGCAGCTAGAGCCCGAACACCTGATGCAGGCGCTGCTAGAGCAGGAAGGGCTGGCAGTCAGCATCTTTCAAAAGGTGGGTGTACCAGCGGGCGAACTGCGCGATCGAACTGCTGCCTTTATTGACAAGCAGCCTAAGGTCAGCGGCAGCATCGATTCGGTCTATCTGGGCAACGCTCTGAACACGCTGTTAGACCGAGCAGAGGACTCCCGTAAGGCTTTTGGTGACGACTATATTTCTATTGAGCATTTGGTGCTGGGCTATGCCCAAGACAAGCGCTTTGGCCAAGATTTATTCAAAGCCTTTAACCTCACCGAAAAAAACTTAAAACAGGCAATTGAGCAGATACGAGGCAACCAAAAAGTGACCGATCAAAACCCCGAAGGCAAATACGAAGCGCTAGAAAAATATGGCCGCGACCTCACCGCCGACGCCCGCGAAGGCAAGCTCGATCCGGTGATTGGCCGCGACGACGAAATTCGCCGCACCATTCAGATTCTCTCTCGCCGGACTAAAAATAATCCGGTGCTGATTGGTGAGCCGGGGGTGGGGAAAACGGCGATCGCCGAAGGCCTGGCCCAGCGGATCGTGCGCGGCGATGTGCCGCAGTCGCTGCAAGATCGCACCCTGATTTCGCTAGATATGGGGGCGCTGATTGCTGGGGCTAAGTATCGCGGCGAATTTGAAGAGCGGCTTAAAGCTGTGCTCAAAGAAGTCACCGATTCTAGCGGTCAGATCGTGCTCTTTATCGACGAAATTCACACCGTTGTGGGCGCGGGTGCTAGCCAGGGCGCAATGGATGCGGGCAACTTACTGAAGCCAATGCTGGCTAGGGGTGAGCTGCGCTGCATTGGCGCGACCACGCTCGATGAGTATCGCAAGCATATTGAAAAAGACGCTGCGCTAGAGCGTCGCTTCCAGCAGGTCTATGTCGATCAGCCTTCGGTGACCGATACGGTGTCAATCTTACGGGGTCTCAAAGAGCGTTACGAGGTGCACCACGGCGTGAAGATTGCCGACAGTGCGCTAGTCGCTGCCGCTGCTTTGTCTACTCGCTATATCAGCGATCGCTTCCTCCCCGACAAAGCGATTGACCTGGTAGACGAAGCCGCCGCCAAGCTCAAAATGGAAATCACCTCCAAGCCCGAAGAGCTAGACGAAGTAGATCGCAAAATCTTGCAGCTAGAGATGGAGCGGCTGTCGCTGCAAAAAGAGAGTGACGCTGCTTCTATGGATCGGCTAGAAAAGCTAGAGAAAGAGCTAGCCAATCTTAAAGAAGGGCAGAGCGAGCTGAACGCACAGTGGCAATCTGAGAAAGACACTATCAGTAACATTCAGTCCATTAAAGAAGAGTTAGATCGTGTCAATGTCGAAATTGAGCAGGCCAAACGTGATGTTAATTTAGCGAAAGCTTCTGAGCTTGAGTATGACAGGCTTCCCAAATTGCAAAAGCAGTTAGCAGAAGCAGAAGCAATTTTAAGCGACACTCAAACCTCTGGTCAGACACTACTGCGCGAAGAAGTCACTGAGGCAGACATCGCCGAAATCATTTCTAAGTGGACAGGCATTCCGCTCAGTAAGCTAGTTGCTTCTGAAATGGAAAAGCTGCTGAATCTAGAAGACGAGCTGCACAACCGGGTCATTGGCCAGGATGAAGCAGTGACAGCAGTGGCGGATTCAATTCAGCGATCGCGCGCTGGCCTTGCCGACCCAGACCGACCGATGGCGAGCTTTATCTTCCTGGGCCCGACAGGTGTCGGTAAAACTGAACTGGCCAAAGCCCTGGCGAGCTACCTGTTTGATACCGAAAATGCCCTGGTGCGGATTGACATGTCTGAGTACATGGAGAAGCACTCTGTCTCTCGCTTGGTCGGTGCCCCGCCGGGATACGTCGGCTACGACGAAGGCGGTCAGCTAACCGAGGCCGTTCGCCGCCGTCCCTTTGCGGTGATTTTGTTTGATGAAATTGAAAAAGCCCACCCCGATGTGTTCAACATTCTCTTGCAGGTGCTAGATGACGGGCGCATTACCGATTCTCAGGGGCGCACGGTGGACTTTACCAACACCATCATCATCATGACCAGCAACATCGGCTCTCAGTACATTCTCGATATTGCTGGCGACGATACTCAGTACGACACGATGCGATCGCGCGTCACCGACGCCCTGCGGTCCAACTTCCGACCTGAGTTTCTCAACCGAGTGGATGAAATCATCATCTTCCACGCCCTGGTTAAGGCCCAGCTACGCGACATCGTCAAAATCCAAATTAAGCGGTTGGAGCGTCGCTTAGAAGAGCGCAAAATGGCCCTCAAGCTGTCTGATGCGGCGTTAGATTTCCTAGCTGATGTCGGTTACGATCCCACCTACGGCGCTCGCCCGCTGAAGCGAGCCATTCAGCGCGAAATCGAGACCCAAATTGCCAAGTCTATCTTGCGCAGCGAATTCAGCGAGGGAGACACCATCTTCGTCGATGTAGAAAATGAGCGCTTAGCCTTCAAGCGCTTACCGGCTGAGCTAGTGACTGCATAGTTCGCTCATCAGATCGAGCAAAACCAACAGCTCCCAGGGGATTCCAGCCTGGGAGTTTTTTCATGAAGCACACCGATCAGGTCGATAAGATTTCATTATATTTTCATCGATTTTGGCCTTACCTTGATGAACCCAACAAATTCGATGGGCAACCTAAAGGCAGAGCTTGTATCGGTAGGTTCGTCATGACAGAACCCTACTGCCAGCTACG
>JBBSNR010000028.1:0-14891 GCA_038260635.1 Phormidesmidales cyanobacterium | reverse complement strand
TCTCGAAGGGCGGCTTCGGCGGCTTTGCGATCGCTAATATCCCGCATGATCGAAGAAAAATACTCCACGGTGCCGTCTGCTGCCTTGTGGCAAATAATCGCCTGCGAGACCGGAATCTCTCGACCATGACGGTCACGAATGAACGTTTCACCGCGCCAGCTACCTCGCTCTGCCGCGATTGGGAATGCCTCGTTGAGCATGATGTCGGTGGTCTCAGGCGGAGTGATATCGCTGATATGAGCCTGACTGACTTTGTCAGCTGGAATATTAAAAATGAGCTGGCCAGCGCGATTGAGATAGTGCCCATACCCAGCAGTATCTGCCATGCCGACAATATCAGGCGTGGCCTCTAAGATCGCTAGCAGCCTGGACTGCCTATCTTCTAACGATTTGCGCTCAGTGATGTCTTCAATCACGCAGACAATACCGTTGACTTCACCGTCGGCGTCGTGCAGCGGAATTTTACTGGTTCTGAGCCACGCTTGCTGTCCGTCTTCTCGGCGCTGTGGCTCAATGACATGAAGCTCCGGACAGTCGGTCTGCATGATTCGCTGATCGCACTCGTAGTATTCATCTGCATCTTCTTTGCGCACTGTGTCGTAGTCATCCTTGCCGAGGACATCCGTCCAATTTTCCTGCCCAATAAACTCTAGAAACGCGCGGTTACCCCCTGAGTAACGACTCTCGCAGTCTTTCCAAACGATCACTGACGGGATGGCGTCGAGCACCTGCTGTAGCACCTGGCGCGACTTTTCCAAAGCAATTTCAGCCTGTTTTTTGGCGGTAATATTGGTCACCGCAACTAGCAGCTGATAGGTTTCGCCTGCCGGGTTTTTCATTGGGTAAACGTTGAGATTCCACCAGATGTCGCCATCGAGGGTGCTGAGCTTCTCTTCAAATGCTACTGTCTGGCCAGAGCGTATGCAGCTGGCATATTGCTGCCTGTAGGCAGCGGCTGATTCGGGCGAAAACACCTCGCCGAGCCGTTTCCCCTGAAACCGCTCGGGTGGAAACTGACTGATAGAGACGATGGCATTATTAAAGGCTAAAAACCGAAAGTCCTCACCGCCTGCCAAAACTTCCATGACATACATGCCATAGTCTGGGCAGTGCCACAGGGCGTTGTAAAACGCTGTCAAATCTAAACCTGCCTCTGTTCCTTTTAGTAAGGCATTGGTTGAGCAATCATCCATCATCAGTGGTTTTACCTTTTACTTGAAATCTCTTGTTAGACTTCGGTAGTGTCAGCTCGATAGGCAGCCTATCAGGGCAGTCGTCTTAATGTGCCCGAATGGATCTTTTTGAACAGCGGCAGCAGCAGCTAATTGAGGCGGAAGCGCCGTTGGCAGCGCGGATGAGGCCGCGATCGCTCGACGAATTCATCGGGCAAGACGCCATTATCGGCCCTGGCCGTCTACTGCGCCGCGCCATTCAAGCCGATCAGCTCTCTTCGCTAATTTTCTACGGCCCGCCCGGTACCGGCAAGACGACGCTCGCTCGGGTGATTGCCAACACCACACAGGCCCAATTTATCGCGATCAATGCGGTGCTAGGGGGCGTTAAGGATATTCGGGAGGCGATCGCACTCGCCCAGACCCGCCGGGGTCAGCACGGTCAGCGCACCCTCTTATTTATCGACGAAGTTCATCGCTTCAACAAAGCCCAACAAGACGCACTGCTGCCCTGGGTCGAAAATGGCACCGTCATTTTGATCGGCGCAACCACCGAAAATCCATTTTTTGAAGTGAATAAGGCGCTGGTTAGCCGCTCCCGCCTCTTTCAGCTCAAGCCCCTCGCTGCTGAAGATCTCGCCGCGATTCTTCAGCAGGTGCTCGCTGACCAATCACGCGGCTATGGCGATAGAAATGTGCAAATTGATCCCGACGCCCGCGATCATCTCGTCAACGTTGCCAATGGCGATGCCCGCACGCTGCTCAATGCCCTGGAGCTAGCGGTAGAGACCACGCCGAGCGATCAGGGGCGCATCCATATCACCCTGCCGGTGGCCGAAGACTCGATTCAGCAGCGGGCCGTGCTTTACGACAAAGAAGGCGATGCCCACTTCGACACCATCAGTGCCTTTATCAAGAGCGTGCGCGGTTCAGACCCCGATGCGGCCCTATATTGGTTGGCCCGGATGGTGTATGCCGGAGAAGACCCGCGCTATATTTTTCGGCGGCTGGTAATTTTGGCGGGGGAAGATGTGGGCATGGCCGACCCGAATGCGGTGGTCGTCGTCACGGGCTGCGCGGCGGCTTTTGACCGGGTGGGAATGCCGGAAGGCCGATATCCCTTAGCTCAGGCGACTTTGTACTTAGCAACCGCACCAAAATCTAACAGTGCAATGGCCTTTTTCGATGCGCTAGCGGCGGTAGAACAGGAGCGTGAGGGCGAAGTGCCCAACGCCATGCGCGATGCGACTCGGGATAAGAAGGGGTTTGGCCACGGGGCGGGCTACCTGTATCCTCATGCTTATCGCGATCACTGGGTGGCCCAGCAGTATCTGCCGGGAAGCTTGCAGGGGCAGGTGTTTTATCAGCCGTCTAACCAGGGCTACGAGGCGGGTATTCAGTCGCAGGTAGCTCGTCGCCGGGAAGCTCAGCTAGCGGCTTTGGTAGAGCCTGACTTGGAAACCCTGACTTATGGCCCGACTGACCGGCAACAGGATCGGTGGTTGCAGCGGGCATCTGGGGTATTGGGAGAGCAGTTAGGAGAAGTGCGCGATCACCTCCTCAACCTCCTCACCCCTCAACGCCATCACCTGTTGCTAGACCTCAATGCCAGCACGGGCCTGCTTACCTGGGAAGCCATCCGCCGCGTCCCCGAAGGCGGCGTGACTGCCTGCACATACACAGAAAAAGACTACAGCGCTTTAATAGAACAGTCTGCTCTGCTGACTGAACTGTCTCGTCCTAATGTGGTGAAGGTAAAAAAATCGAACTGGTCATCGCTGCAACAAACAACAGATATTCCTATTGTTTTTGATGGCATTATTGGCCGGAATGCACTAATGGCAGTAGACGACAAACTCGCGGCGATTCAACAGATTAGTCAGCTTTTGGGTGAGGGTGGGAGAGTGGCGATCGCCGAATCCATCCCCTCACGCGGCCAACGACTGTCTGATCTACTCGACTCAGCGAAAGTAGCGCCCGATCTTTACCAGCAGCTCAGCTCAGCCGAAGCGCACCTATACAACAACCCTGAAGATGCAATGGTGAATTGGGACGCACCCGATTTGCAGCGCGATTTTGAGACGGCAGGGTTTGAATGCGAGATCGAAGTCGTGACTTTTCAGACTCAGGTGATGATCACCCCAGATTTGTTGACGAAGTGGTTAGGGGGAAAGTATGGCAGTTGCCTGACTAAGTACGGCATGTCGGCTGCGGATGATGTGGAGAGGGTGCGATCGCACTTTCATCAACAGCTCAAAAATCAAACCGTCACCTGGAGCCGTAGCATTGCCTTCATCCGTGCGATTCAGAGTCGAGCTGCATCATCAAAAAGTGTTCTGGATCAATGACTTGTCGTCATATTTAGATACATTTGGTTACATTTCTCAAGCAGTTTGTGACGCAACTCTGAAGGAAAAGTGTAGATTTTTAGTTTTTCGATTTTTGTCTTTATAAGTAATGAGAAGAAGCAAAATAGTAACTCACAGTTCTGCTGTAAACCCTCACGCACTTCACCCCCCTAATAACTGCTTATGGCTGCTTTAAAAGTTGGTATCAATGGATTTGGTCGGATTGGTCGTCTGGTCTTTCGCGCGGCGATTAACAATAGCAATATCGAGTTCGTCGGCATTAACGACTTGGTACCGCCCGAAACGCTAGCTTACCTACTCAAGTACGACTCTACCCACGGCACCTTCTCCGGCAGCGTAGAAGCTAGTGAAAACGGCATTATCGTCAACGGTCACTTCATTCCCTGCACCTCTATTCGCAACCCAGCGGAGCTACCGTGGGGCGAGCTAGGCGTTGACTACGTCGTCGAATCTACCGGGCGTTTTACAACTTACGACGCCGCTCAGTTTCATTTGGAAGCAGGCGCTAAACGAGTGGTGCTTTCCGCGCCTACCAAAAGCCCTGAGACAGTCAGCACTTTCTTAGTCGGTGTCAACCACGAAACCTTTGATCCAGCGAGCGATCGCATCGTTTCTAATGCCAGCTGCACCACCAACTGCCTGGCCCCTATCGCCAAAGTCATCAACGACAGCTTTGGCCTGGCCGAAGGGTTAATGACCACCGTTCACGCCGCTACAGCCACTCAGCCCACCGTCGATGGACCCAATAGCAAAGACTTACGCAGCGGCAGAGGCGCTGGCCAAAACCTGATTCCGGCCTCCACCGGCGCAGCCAAAGCCGTCACCCTGGTACTGCCAGAACTCGCTGGCAAGCTCACTGGCATGGCCATCCGCGTTCCCACCCCCGATGTTTCGGTGGTGGATCTCACTTTCCGCACCGAGAAAGCCACTTCCTATGCCGAGATCTGCGAGCACATGAAGGCAGCCTCTGAAAACGAGCTGCGCGGCGTTCTGGGCTACACCGATCAGCCCCTAGTTTCTTCAGACTTTACAGGTGACCCCCGCTCCAGCATCTTTGATGCCAAAGCCGGGATGGAGCTTAATTCTCACTTCTTCAAAGTGCTCGCCTGGTACGACAACGAGTGGGGCTACTCCAATCGCGTCATGGATCTGATGCTGTATATGGCTGGGGCTGAAGGGTTGCTTTCCGGTGAGGCTGTTCCAGAGCTAGCGGCAGTATAGGCGTACGGTCAATCCTGCACATACTCTGACCCAGCAATCAGCGCCATCTCTGCGCGAACAAACTCACGGCCCAAGTAAGCAGCGTGATCGAGGTAAGTAATCGGGCAGGGATTGTCTTTGTCTTCGAATATTTTGATGCAAAGCTCTTTAGCCGTGCGTCCGGTGAAAAGCTGAGTCTCAGTGCGAACGGTCTCTCCTCGCACTGAGAGCGGTTTGCCGGTCGCCGGATCGCACGCCAGCCCTTTTTCGTTAATGGTATTGGTGAAGTGCTTGGCGCAAATTAGCCCGGCTTCACGGTCTGTATAGATTAAAAAGTAGCCGTTTGGATCTAGCGCGATGTAGCGTTTAGAGAGCTTATTGTCCAGCGCGGCCAGCGCTTTTGCATTGACAGGTGCAGCTATCGTCATCTCCTAAGCCTTTGTGAACTATGGGGCTCACTATTTTATCGCAGCAGAGCAGAGCAACGTCCCGTTTTTTTGAACCGACGGTCATTCGTTACAAGCTGTGGGCTTCTCCAAGTCTTTGATGGGCAGATCGTCGTTGATTTCATCAATCTGGAACTGTTCGGACTGGTTAATCTGCTCAATGTAGTCTGCCAAGATCTGGTTGAGCTGGGGAGCGTAAAACCGATGCAGACTGTAGTTGGGTGTGGCCGGAAAGCCGCGCCGCTTTTTATGGCGACCGCCCGCCCCTGGGTCAAAGATTTGGATGCCGTTGGCGATCGCCCACTCAATCGGCTCATAGTAGCAGGCGTTGAAGTGCAGATTGTTGTATTCCTCAAAAGATCCCCAGTAGCGACCGTAGAGGCGATCGCCCTTAGTCAGACAAAACGACATGCCGACCGGCTCAGGACTGGTTTCGGTGTAGGCGGCAAAAATAACGACCCGATGACACCAGGTCGGATACAGCTGCTCAAAAAACTTCCGCTTTAGGTATTTACTGCCCCACCAGCCAAACTTGTCGCAAGTATCGCTATAAAAGTCGTACACCTTCAGGCACATCTCCGGCGTCAGCGCCTCACCGGTATGCACCTTGAAATGAATGCCTGCCTTGGCAACCGACTTGCGCTCTCGCTTAATGTTGCGCCGTTGGTTCGCATTAAACTGCGCCAGATAGTCGTCAAAGCTGTTGAAGCCCCGGTTTTGCCAGACATAGCTATGGTGCAGCCACTTATGAAAGCCCAGCGCCTCCATCTGCACCTGCCACTGCGGATCGACGTAGAGAAAATTGCAGCCCGAAATTTTATTCTTTAAGCAAAAATCATCGATTACGTTGACTAAAAGCTGAGTCACTGCCGTCTCATCTTCGGTCGGCGCGATTAAAAAGCGATAGCCCTCTGCCGGGGTAAAAGGCGACATGCCCAGCAGCTTAGGATAGTAATCTACCCCCAGACGCTGGGCCAGCTCCGCCCACTGATGATCAAAGACAAATTCACCGTAGCTATGCCCCTTTAGATACAGCGGAGCTGCCGCCACCAGCACGTCGTCTCGCCACAAGGTCAGATGGTTCGGTACCCAGCCCGTCTTCGGCCCGGTGCTGCCAGAGGTTTCCATATTCTGAAGCCAGGCCCACTCTAGTGCAGGCGTTGCTAGCGGCATGGCTAGCGCATCCCATTGCCTAGCTGGAATATCTGCGAGGCGACTCATCCAACGGGCGGTGTACTGCACTGAAGGGTTTGACACAGGCAATCTAACGGTATGGGACTCCTATATAGAGTAGTAGAAGTTTTGAAAGAGTGCAGTATGGTCAGGAATGTATGCGGCGTGAAGCAGAATCAACGCAGGTAGTGTAAAACGATTGCATAGTAGGACTGACAGGAACCTGCTAGTGAATGAGTGGTTCTAGGAAAGTGTACAGCAACTTCCTACTGATAACTTGATATAACATGTCAGAGATTGTATCCACACGAAACGTATTTAGGCCTGGCTAGTTGGGCTGGGTGTATCTATTGCTACCTATAGTTCTTTTTCGGCAGCAATTCCATTCCTGTAAGGAGTAAGTTATCGTTAAATCGAATACCTTCATCGCAGGGATCAAGGAGTTTGGATTGATCGGGTTTGCTCGCACTGAATCCTAGGAATATTGGGAAGTGGCGTCCAATCGACGAGCTGATTCTCAGTTCTATTTTATTAGTCTTGCAAGTTCAGACAGCTCTCTCAACTTTGATCCATACCTACAGGGTATTCTCAATGGAGTACAACTGGAAGACGAATGAACAACGGAAGACTATCTACATTTCAGATTAAGCAAATCGACTCTGAACTAGTCAATTTGTTGGACGACAAGATAGATATGTCAGACTACGGCAAGAAAAAATTAAACGAGAAGCAGCTAGCATTTAAGAGCAGAGCATTAGCCGCTTATTCCCTCCACATTTTGGCAGGCGTAAGTTCACATCAAGCAGCAGATTCTGTTGTTGATGGCTTTGATGACAACGGAATTGATGCACTGCTGTTTCAGAAAAGTCAGAACACACTGTGGTTGGTTCAATCAAAATGGATTCAAACTGGCAAGAAGTCTCCGCAGGCAGCAGAGCTTAGAAGTTTTAAAGATGGTATCTTCGACTTATTAGATTTCAATAGTTCCAGGGACAGATTTAACTACAAGTTTGAGTATAAGGAAGACGAGATAAACGCTGCTCTTACTTGCCCTGGTTTGAAAATAAGAGCGGTTGTAGCTTACACCGGTTCCGCTTTGGGAAAACATAGCAGAGGCGTTTTGAGTGACTTAACTGAAGACCTAAATGACGGTGAAGATATCGCTTCATGTGACATATTCGACTTAGAAAGCACATTCAAAGCCTTGTCAGATCGCCATAATAAGCAAGATATTAATGTTCAGTTTGAACTGTCCAATTGGGGAAGGGTTGATGAGCCTTACAAAGCTTTCTACGGACAAATCAATGCTTCAGAGGTAGGCAGGTGGTGGGTTGAACATAAGAACAAGATCTTCGACCAAAACATAAGAGAATTCATAGGAGAAAGCAGCGTCAATCAAGAAATCTCTGGCACTATAAATGCCGAACCGGAGCTGTTTTGGTACTTCAATAACGGAATTACAGTACTCTGCAAAGAAATTAGTAAGGTTGGAGCTAAGAAGACCAGAAGCATAGGAGATTTTGATGCGAAAGGGATTAGCATTGTCAACGGCGCTCAAACGATAGGCTGCATAGGTGCTTTGTATCAAAGCTCTTCTCCAGAAGATCGTGACAAGATTGAATATGCGGAAATTTCGATCAGATTTATTTCTTTAGAGGGGTGTGAGGAAGATTTTGGTTCAAGAGTTACCAAAGCAACTAATACACAAAACAGAGTCGAGAGCAGGGACTTCATTGCTTTAGATTCTGAACAAGCTAGGCTAAGCAAGGAATTTAGAACATGTGGAAAGAAATACCACTATAAACGTACTGCTGAAGCAATTGTCAGAAACGAGAAAAACTACGAGTTGGAAGAGGCTACTGTAGCGTTAGCCTGTATGAGTCCGGACGTCGCCTTAGTTATTTCAGCAAAGCAAGAACTTAGCAGCTTGTGGGCAGATTCTACACAGCCACCATATACATCTTTGTTTAATTCTCATGTCGATGCGACAAGGTTGTGTAGGTGCATAGATATAAAACGACAAGTCGAAGAGTTAGTCTTTAAAGAGCAAAAAGGTACAGATAACAAAACGAGAAAGGCTGTTCTTAATCACGGCAATCTATTTGTCTTACACCTCGTTTTTGCTCGAACAAAAAAAGATATATTTTCCGCTGACACCAGCGAATTAGACTTTAGTAATTTTGTTAGCAGCGATGTGCCTGACATGGTTCATAAGATTATTGATAAGATTGAGAGAGACGTGAGCGAACGATACAAAGCAAGCTACGTCTGGAATATGTTTAGAAGCGTTCAGAAGAGTAGAAAATTAAAGGATCGTATTTTGTAAAGGGATGTTGTCTCGATGTACAGGTTATGGATAGCGATTGCTCTCAGACATCCGCCGCAAAAGCAGGCTTTCGGTTGAGGTGATCGCCCAAGCCCTAACAACCCTGGAACGCCATGACGTCGTGACCTCAAACGAAGGTAACTGGAAAATCGGGCGTTGCTGAATAGCGGCATGATTTTTCCTAGGTTTGAACGAGCTTTCAGATAGTCCAGAATTCAATTCATACTCTAAATTAGCAACGCCGAACATCGTCGTACCCTTATTCCGCCAATGGGTTTTAGATCACCAGTGATCCCATCAGCTTTCTGGCATGATCAACGGAATTGCCTGATTGCGATGCATACGATAGATCTTGAAGTCGCTGTCGAGCGTTATAATGGCGCTGTCTCGATTTAGCTCCACCATTCTGACTAAGCAGGCATCTGCTAGAGACATCGGAACAGAATCGTATCGGGTCATCAATTGGCTGAGAGCATCAGCATTGTTGCTTAGTTGAAAGTTAATTTGAATAACCCCGTCACTGATCAAAGACAGGATGGTTTCTTTCGCTAAATAGGTGTTTGACAGTAAAAAAAGGGTCTCCGTGATAAAAGGTTCGCAGGTGATGTATGGATATTGAACGGCTTGTAGTGTCGTCATTGCCCATTGATGGAAGTTGTCTTTGCTTTTCACAAAAGCAACCAAAGGCCCAGTATCTAAAACAACGAGTTTTCTCACACCTCGCCAAAACCTTCCATGTAAGCCTTGTTCGTTGAGAGATCCGAAGGGCCGCCGTCTAAGCACCCGCCATACCTTCTCATGGCCTCTACCGCAGATATGCGAGGCTGGCGAATCGCTGATTCTGTAACGGATGATGCGTTGAGTTTCAATTCCAAAAACTCAACGTAATGTAGTACCTCTTGCTGTTGCTCGGGCGGGAAGGCTCTGACCCGGTCGGCAACCTCTTCTGCTAAAGAAGCCATAGTTTTACCCTCACACACATCAGTTTTTAGGAAATCTATATCTATTGTAGTTGAACCATTCCAGATGCGAAATCGCCAACTCTGTAGTGCAAAAATACTTCGTCCCCCTCAACCCGCACCGACTCCAACTTTAGCTGTGGCGTCCTCGGCAGCGTAAAGCCCAATCCTCCCACTGGGGTCGGCGCAGTTTTACCCCCGATTAGTAAAGGGCAGACCGTCAGATAAAGCTCATCAATCAAACCCTCGGCGAGTAGTGAGGCGACCAGTTCACCACCCCCCATTACGACCAGGCGCTCAATAGGCGGGCGACTGGTAGCTGCCGAAAGCGTCGATTTTCCAACCCGTAATTCCTGCATGACCTGGTGCCAGTTAAACGGGCGCTCGTTGATTAGGACATGCTCGAAAAAATTTTGCGCTTTACGGGCGGCGGCTTTTGGCTCGCTGAGGCTCGACTGCCAAAACTGTATTCCTTCTAGCGTGGTAATCAGCCAGCGAGGAATCGGCTGATGAAAAAATTGCCACTGCCGGTCGAAGTTACCTGTTGCAGAGCAGACAATTTGAGCGGGCTGAGGGGGCTGATGACGCTGCCGCCGCGCTGCGATCAAGTCGGGGGCCAAAACCGGTAGGGTCGTGCCGTAGGCCCTCAGCGTGCCGGCGCCAAATAAAGTGGCATCGGCCTGGGCAATTTGCACCTCCAGATGGGCTTTATCTGCCGCAGACGGAAATCGCGCCGCCGACTGTGCCGCGTCCGTAATTTTGCCATCGGCACTCATCGCCAAGACTACCGTGATCTGCGGTCGGATTGAGGCCTGCATGGTTTTCTGGTGGGTTTCCCTGGTTTTTCTGTGGGGCGGCTGATTCACACTGACCTATCAAGTACGGTTGTAATCTATACCTATTTTTTATGTTTGTTAAAGAGTGAGCGTAACTTTGCCGTTACTGACACATTGGTGCGGACTTGGCAGATAAACTAAGTAGGGATAATTACATAGAGGTGTATTTTGTTGTGACCGCTTTGGCTCAGGCGCTGTCAGTAGTCTTTAAATTTATCGTTCAACTTGTGGGGAGCTGATGTTTTCTCGAAACCTTTTGCATATCTTTGAAGCACCCTCTCAGCCTACTCGCAGTTTTTAAAGGCCCGCTCTAAGACCTGCATTCTCTAACGCTATGGCCAATCATCCGCAATCATTTCGGCGCAATCTGCTGCTCAAAATTTTGGCTTTTAGCCTGCCTATCTTACTGATTGGGCAGGCAGTAGCGCTGCGTAAAGCCAGGACCAGCCTACTCAAAACATCCCGCCAAAATCTAACTAGCAGCGCCATTCGCAAGGCGGAAGAGCTAGAAACTGGCATCCAGTCTGTCAAGGCCAATCTCGATTTACTGGCTCAGACCGCAGCGTTTCAAACGGGAAATGAGCAGGATATTAAAGAAGTTCTATTTGGGTTTGATCAAGATACGCCGTATGTGATCAGCTGTGTGGAGCTGATGGCACCTCAGGCCGAAGTCGATACGGTCAATACGTGCGATCGCCCGATCATCCCTAGCGCCAAAAAGGTCCCCTGGCTACAGAGCGGCAGCCTCGAAACTTCAGATTTTTACGTCTTCTCACCTGGCCAAGATGCGCCGAGCGAAGCGCCCACCAGCGGACCAAACTCAGATCGCGCCCTGATCAAATTTATCGTTGCTAGCCCCATCTACGGCAAAAACGGTGAGCTACGCTACACCCTGGCCATGGAGGTGCGGCTGTTTCAGCTACAGGATATCGGCGCTCAGTCGCTAGTCGGCGAAACGGTGGTGATCGACCCCGATAACATCATCGTCACCCACCCCGACCCCAACCAGGTTGGCAAAAATATTTCCGAACTCCGCGATGCCAGGAAGCTCAGCAGCACCATCGGCAGCGTTAGGGCAGGCAACAACGACTTTGTCCATCTTTTCCAGTTTTTACCCCAAGAGGGAGGAGAGTGGCTAGCAGGCTACAGCGGCTTTAAGGTGCCCGTTAGCCCCAAGCAAGACAACGTGTGGACGGTGCTGGCAGTCACGCCCATTGACCGAGCGCTCTATGGCCTCAATGAAATTCGCCAGGTGCTGATCTTGCTCACCGTTGGTCTGCTGGTGGCCAGTACCCTACTGGCGCTCTACGTTGCCCGCAGTCTGTCATTGCCCATTGAGCGTTTGATTCGCTATACCCAAGACGTAGACGACCTGAGCCAGCTTCAAGCAGCGCCTCACAGCTCTCAGATTTGGGAGCTTGACTATTTGGGTACGGTGATTGAACGGATGCTGCGGCGGCTGGAAGAAAGCTCAGCCGAACTGCGCCGGGCCTGGCAAGACGCTCAGATGGCCAACCAGCTCAAAAACGAATTTTTAGCCAATACCTCGCACGAGCTGAGAACGCCACTCAACGGCATTATTGGCTCTATTCATGTGATCCGAGACGGTCTGTGCGATACCCGAGATGAAGAACTGGAATTTTTGCAGCAGGCGGATAAAGCAGCCTTTCATCTGCTGTCAGTCATCGAAGATATTTTGAGCATTGCCAAGATTGAGGCAGGCACGCTAGATGTCAATATCACCCCTGTAGACCTCCGGCACATTCTGCAAGATGTCTTAGATATGCAGACCCTACAGTTTCAGCAAAAGGGTTTACAGCTGATTCGGCCAGAATTTCCTGAGCCCATTATTGTGCCGGTAGATCGCTCTCGCTTCAAGCAGGTATTGCTCAATGTGCTCTCCAATGCCATGAAATTCACAGAAGAAGGATCTATTGCTATTAGCATTACGACTGATGAAAGTACGGATGACGTAGAAAAGAATCCAGCTGAAATCTTTATGCCGCCCGCACCCTGGGTCAAAATTACGATCAAAGACTCCGGTATTGGCATCGATCCTCAGCACTTAACCAAGCTCTTTAAGCCTTTTGTCATGGTCGATGGCTCTCATACTCGCCCCTACGAGGGCACGGGGTTGGGGCTGGCTATTTCCCAAAACTTTATGCGGCTGATGCAGGGCGATATCGCTATCCGCAGTGAGGGCACGGGGAAAGGGACAACGGTCACTATCGTCGCGCCTCGGTTGGTTAAAGAGGGGGCTGCCAAAGCGACCGATGCCCAACCAACGGTGCGGGAGGCGACAGGCGGGCAACCGGCTACTGCGATTTCTGCCGATTAGCAGGCAGTAGATTTTTATCGCTTTGGCCGCTTTTACTCAAGCATTAGTGAGGCGGCTCTTGGTAAGCTGGCTCTGCTGTCAAAATAGCTTTGATAGCAGCAATTTGTTCGGAGTACTCGGCATCGGCGATCGCCGGTCTATCCCGCTCAGTTTCTATGCCCTCGGTCAGCGCTATCCAAGAGCGACAGCCACCATACGCCGTCTGCCACGGCACGACTATGGGTTTAGCCAATAGATAAGTCCGCAGCGCCAGCACATACAGCGGCTGTCCGGGTTTCCACTTCAGGCGTTCTTGGGCGAGCTGCGGCTGCCAAATGTGCAAGGCCGAAAGCGCGGCGACTTCATCTGCGTTGTCGGTTAAAAAAATGTGAGTGATATCTGCCCAGACTTTGAGGGTGATGGTTTCTGGATGCCAGCCTGAGACAACAGGAGCTACGGCTTCGCGATATTCAGGCTTCAGCAAATCAGGCCGCTGATGCTCAAAGGTGGGAAAAAGAATAGCCCGATCCGCCTCAGCCGAAAACCGGCCCTGGTGTTCTTTGATGCCACCTTTACGCAGTAGGACGATGGTTTTGCCCTGGGCGAGGACATCTATTGCTACCGCCCATTCTTTCAAAGCAGTTTTTAGCAACACTACCCATTACCTCCTGGGTTTATAGCAGTTTCCTCAGCAGTGCTAGCTTGCGTTTGTAGGGCGGATAGCGCAGGGGCAGATCCAGCCAGGTAGGGTTTTTCAGCACGCTTTTATAGTGAGAAAAGGTGTCGAAGCCCGCTTTACCATGGGCAGATCCTATCCCGCTTTGGCCGACGCCGCCAAAGGGCAAATCGGGCACAGCATATTGAGTGATTGTTTCATTGAAGCACAGTCCACCTGAGGAGGTTTGCGTCTCTACTGCTTTTTGCTGAGCGACATCGTTTGAGAAGAGATATAGGGCTAGGGGCTTGGGCCGCTGATTAATAAAGGCGATCGCCTCTGCCAAATTTTCATACGTCAGCACCGGTAAAATCGGCCCAAAAATCTCCTCCTGCATGACGGCGGCGTCGGGAGGTAGCTGATCTACTACGGTCAGGCCCATGTATCGCGTTTTAGGGTCGCTCTGTCCGCCGATGATTTTTGTGCCGCGAGTCAAGGCGTCGGTCATGAGTGCTTGCAGCCTTTGGAAATGGCGATCGCTGATAATGCGCCCATAGTCAGGGCTTTGAGACATATCTTCGCCGAAAAATGTCAGCGTTGTCCGGGCGATCGCCGCCAACAGCTCATCTTTAATCTGCTTTTGCACTAGCAAATAATCCGGTGCTACACAGGTTTGCCCCGCGTTAAAGCACTTTCCCCAAACGATTCGCCGCGCCGCCACCGCAATATTGGCATCTGCCGCCACCATGCACGGATTCTTCCCGCCTAGCTCTAGCGTTACTGGGGTCAGGTGCTCAGCCGCCGCTCGCATGACTGCCTTGCCGACTGCCGGACTGCCGGTAAAAAAAATATGGTCAAACGATTCTGCTAGCAGCGTCTGCGCCGTCTCTACGCCGCCTTCGATAACGGTTACATAGTCCGCAGAAAAGGTCTGGGCGATGAGCTGTGCCAGTAGCGCTGAGGTTTGAGCGGCGACTTCAGACGGCTTGACGATAGCGCAGTTGCCCGCTGTGATCGCACTCACCAGCGGCTGTAACGCCAGCTGCAAAGGATAGTTCCAGGGGCTAATGATCAGCGCTACGCCCCGTGGTTCGGGCACCACCCACCCCCTGGCTGGCTGCAAGGCAAACGGAATATTGGCCCGGCCCGGCTGACTCCAGCGCGATAGGTGCTTCAGCGCGTAGTCAATCTCACCGGTCACCAGGGCCAATTCACCGATGTAGGCTTCTAGATCGCACTTGCCCAAATCGGCTTTTAGCGCAGCAAAAATGTCGTCTTCCGCTGCCAAAACACGGGCGCTCAGCTGCTGCAATTGACGGCGACGAAAATCGAGCGATCGCGTCTTCCCACTGGCAAAAAACGACCGCTGCGCCTGCAAGACCTGCTGAACAGAACCAGAGAAATCTGAGGATATACCTGTCGTCCTAACGTCAGTCAT
>JBBSNR010000027.1:0-14989 GCA_038260635.1 Phormidesmidales cyanobacterium | reverse complement strand
CAGGCGAACGAATATGCGGAGTTAGTGAGTTTGCGTAAAATAGTCACTGGATTAAGTGAGCTAGCGGCACAGATTCATACGGATGCAAAAGTTGTAAAAGATCGGGGCTTGAGCCTGGGCAGATCGAAGAGAACCCCAGAAGGAACCTTAGAAAGAAACTTTTTGTCGCAGCCAGCGCGGTCTTCCTGGTTAGAGACGATTCAGAACAACCTGACGTTTCGTTCGGTCGCGTTTCGTCATGCTTTACGCCTGGCTATCGTGGTGGCGATCGCCCAGCTCCTGGCCTATTTACTGCCGATTCCCAGAGGCTATTGGGTTACGCTCACAGCCTTAATTGCCCTGAAGCCAAACTTTGGAGGAACGTTTCAAATCACAACACAAAGGGTTCTGGGAACCTTTATCGGTGGCATTATCGGCATTGGGTTAGTCATGCTCATTCACAATACTGTGGTGATTACCCTGGCGATTTTGCTGCTGATGTTTGCGGCGATGTCGCTGCGGCCTCTAAGCTACAGCCTTTTTCTCACGCTGCTGACGCCAGTGATTATTCTGCTATTGAACGCAATTGGCTCCGGCACCTGGGAAGTCGGAATATTTAGACTCACGGATAGCTTAATCGGCGGTGCATTAGCGCTGTTGGGCAGCTATTTGCTGTTTCCTAGCTGGGAAAGGCAGCAGCTACCCGCTCAGCTAGAACAAACGATTCGGGCAAACCTGGCTTATTTTCAGGCGGCGATCGCCCGATATCTCGATGGCGAGGATCAGGTTGCTGAAGGTGCAATCCAGCGGCTGCGTCACCAGGCCGCACTGGAGAACGCCAATGCCGAAGCCTCAGCCCAAAGACTCTTTAGCGAGCCGCGTCATATCCGAGGGGATATCGAGCCGATGATGACACTGGTGCTGTATATTCGCAGTCTGTTTAGCTCAGTGACGGCTTTGAGCGAACACCTCAAAGGGGTCGGTGAGACCGACAAATTTGTCGAGATAGAACAGCTTTCTGAGGCGATCGCCAAAGTGCTGCATAACCTGGCCGACGCGCTCAACCGGGGTCAGCTGCTTCAGCCGTTGCCGCCATTGGCAGACTATCTGGCGGTGATTTGCGATCGCGTCGAACAGCTACACCACACTCGCCTCTCAGAAGTGACCGCCCACTCTACGCATACTACCCCTACCTTACAGGCCGTCCGACAGCAAACGCCCGTGGCGACCAGCCTCAGCCGGATTGTTCGAGCCGTCACGGTAATGCACAGCGCCGTTGGCAGATTGCGTTAATGAGACACCCTACGCTTTTAATTAGTAGGAACAGATGTCACTCAGGTGCCAAAACAATGTCCCCACTTGGCGCAGGGCAACAGGTATCACTTCCCTTGTAGCAGGGTTGAGCTGGATCCGGCAATCCAGCGCACCAGCAGGGCACTAACCAGCACTAGCAGCACTAAGATTAGAGAAGCTGCCCAGGCGATCGCCTGCTGATCTGGGTAGGGAGAAGTCGCGTAGGTGTAGATCATCACCGCCAGAGAAGCCGTTGGTTCGCCAAGGCGAGCCGGAAAATAAAATGAGAAGAGTGCCGTGAAAATGAGAGGCGCGGCTTCCCCGGCAGCGCGGGCGATCGCTAAAGACACGCCTGTCGTAATGCCCGGAAAAGCGGCGGGCAAAACAATTTGCAGGGTGGCTTGAGCGCGAGTGGCTCCCACAGCGACCGCCGCCCAGCGAAGATCTTGAAGCACCATTTGCAAGGCGTCGTCGGTAGTTCTGACAATAATGGGCAGCATCAGCACGGAGAGGGCCACGCCGCCGGCAAGGGCTGAAAAGCCACCCATCGTCACCACCAGAAGACCGTAGGCAAAAATGCCCGCAATAATAGAAGGCACCCCGCTCAGGACATTGGTCGCAAAGCGAACGGCGCTGGCCACGGATGGCGGGGCCATTTCTGAAAGATAAACAGCCGCTAAAACACCCACCGGAACGCTAATCAATGCGCCAATGCCTACCATAATCAGGGTGCCTAAAATTGCATTGGCCGCGCCCCCACCAACCGACCCGGCAGCGGGCGGCAACTGCGTAAACAAAGCGATATCGAGACGCTGAATACCTCGCTGCAACACATAGCCAATCACCGCAACTAGGGGCACCAGCGAGAGGAACAGACAGCAGCCAAAGCCAATGGCGAGGAGGCGATCAAAACGCGATCGCCCCCTATCAGGACGCCAGGCAGTCGTGCTTATCGGTCTCGAAAGGCGGGGTAGGGTTTCCATAAATCTTCTGGCTCAAGAGCCTTGCTTTACACGACGAACAATCATCTCAGCTGCGATATTCACCATCAGCGTCAGCCCGAAGAGAATCAGCGCGGCATACATCAAAGCGCTGACCTGCAAACCTGAAGCCTCGGCAAATTGATTGGCGAGTAGGGAAGAAATCGTACTGGCTGGGGCAAAAAGGGAGGCGCTAATTTGGTTGGCATTGCCGATAATCAGGGTGACTGCCATGGTTTCTCCCATCGCCCGACCGAGCGCTAGCATAATGCCGCCGACAATGCCCGAAAACGCAGCCAGTAACAGTACCCCAAACAGCGTTTCCGAACGGGTTGCCCCCACCGCAAAAGCGGCCTGCCTGAGATCGGCTGGCAGGGCGACGAGCGTATTGCGAGAGATCGCGATCACAATTGGCAGCACCATCACCGTGAGAATCAGGCTGGCGGGCAGCAGCCCCGGCCCGGCTGGCGGCGTACTGAAAAAAGGAATCCAGCCCGCATGGGTGTACAGCCACATCTCAGCGGGCTTAACCAGCGGAATCAAAACAAAGACGCCCCACAGGCCGTAAACCACGCTGGGAATAGCCGCTAGCAGCTCAACGAGAGACACCAAAACCGTCTGCACCGGCGGCGGCAAAAAGTCTTCGCTCAAAAAGATAGCCGTGCCAACGCCAATAGGAATCGCCAGCCCGAGACCAATGAGCGCGCTCACTAGCGTACCGACAATGGCCGGGAGAATGCCGTACTGACTGCGCGTCGGGTCCCAAATGCTGTCGGTCACAAAGCTGAGGCCAAAGGTCTGAATGGCTGGCCAGGCGCGGATGCCAACGACAATCACGATGCTGAAGAGGAGAAGGGCGATCGCTCCCGCCATCACCTGAGTTAGCCTCGTGAAAGCGACATCCATCGCCGGATTGCGGCTAGGTACAAATTGACTGGTGCGCTCTTGACTAGAGGGCTCGGCAACGAAGTCCATAAACAGGCTCCAAACTTGTAGAACATTGCAAAAACGACAGCCCACATCTCAGCTCTCCCAGGTTAAAAGCTCAGGTTAAAAGCTCAAGCTAAAAGCTGGGATGGAGATCAGACTATCCGCTATTGCAGCTTCATCTCATAGTCAGGGCTGATGCCCTGAGCAGCGTTCACCACCTTTTCTTTCACCGATTTCGGCAGAGGCACGTAGCCTAGCTCCAAGCTGTCTTTTTGCCCCTGGTTCAAACCGTACTCAATCATCTCTTCTACGGCTTGTGCCGTTTCTGGGCTGTCGTACTGTTTATGCACAAGTAGCCAGCTGTAGGTAACGATGGGATACGATTCCTCTCCTTCTGGGTCAGAGATAAAGGCACGCAGGTTCTCAGGCAGCTCAACGGCTTCTAAGGTTTGTTCAGCCGACTTCTCATCAGGCATCACAAAGTCTCCTGCTTTGTTCTCTAACGATGCCATAGCAAGGTCGTTTTGCTTCGCGTAGCCATACTCTACGTAGCCAATAGCACCCGCGTTTTGTTTAATTTGCGCCGTGACGCCGTCGTTGCCTTTTGCGCCTACGCCTACCGGCCAGTTCACCGTTTTGCCGTCGCCCACCTGTGATTGCCAATCGGGGCTAACCGCGCTCAGGTGCTTGGTAAAGACGCCCGTGGTGCCGCTGCCGTCTGAGCGGTGAACGACTGTAATGGGCAGATCGGGCAGAGTCGCATCGGGATTGGCTTTGGCGATCGCCGGATCGTTCCAGTTGTTAACTTTGCCCAGGAAAATGTCCGTATAGACTGCTCTAGGAAGCTTTAGCTCTCCGGTTAAGCCCGGCACGTTGTAAGCCAGCACAATGCTACCCGCCGTCATGGGCAGCAGCAGCACGTCGTTATCAGCAGCGGCAATTTCTTCATCGCTCATGGCCACATCGCTAGCCCCAAAAGCAACCGTCTTGGCGGTAAATTGCTCTACACCTGCGCCGCTGCCGACCCCCTGGTAGTTAATTTTGAGATTGGGATCTTGTTGATTGAGGTCTTGGAACCACTTTTGATAGAGCAGGGCAGGGAAGGTGGCTCCCGCGCCGTTTAGAGTGACCGGGCTCGTCAGCGCTGTCTGGCTAGCAGCAGGCGCTTCGGTAGCGTCGGCTGGTTCGCTTGTTTTAGTTGAGCTTGAGCAAGCTGCCAGACTGACCGTTAAGGCGGCTACAGTCGCTAAGGCCGAGTAGCGAGCAGACCGCTTTGAAAAGACACAGGTAATCATAAGGAACTCTCTGACTGATGAAGGGCAATCTTTGAAATAAAAATTCAAGCGGGCGACGAAATATTGGGCGCGAGTGAACTGGGCTCTATCTGACTGTTAGCAAGGTAAATGACCCGTATTACATAATTGTTTCTGGCTCATCTCAAGGTCGTGTCAAACAGGTTAATAAGCGATTAAGAAATCATTCTCAAAAGCTGCCTATTTCTAAAGACAGAGAGATTGGCTTTGCTCGTAATCGCCGCTTGTGTCAAGGCTGTGGCAAAGAGATGTCTCTTGCCCGTGTTAACCTTGGATAACCCGATGAAACTGGATATATTTCCTTGGAGGTACATACCTGAGGAAGAGGTATGTTCTAAGAGTTTGCGCGAACCTTACTTCCAGCAGTAGGTGGGTGACAGGTTTGGAATTAATGGTCCTTGTCTTTGGGGCTTATCTTCGGGCAGCAGGTTGGAACAGACTATGAAAGCACCTCAAACGCCGCATATCAAAACAGCCCGTTCCACCGGAGCGCCCACTGATGCCTATTTTTTGAACTTTCAATCAGGCTACAAAGAGGCTCCTATGCTGGTGTATTTACCAGGGCTAGATGAGACCGGCAAAGCGCTGATCTCACTGCAAACGGTCAGCTTTGAAAAGGACTTCAATGTCCGCAGCCTGGTCATTCCACCCGATGATTTGGATGACTGGGATCGGCTGGCAGACGCAGCGATCGCCCTCACCCGATCCGAACTCAAAAAGCTGCCCAGTCATTTGCCCGTTTACCTGTGCGCCGAATCTTTTGGCGGCTGCCTGGCGCTAAAAATATTGCTCAGAGACGACGATCCCTTTGATCGAATTATTCTGTCTAATTCAGCCTCGTCATTTCATCGGGTGCCGTGGTTAAACATCGGATCGCAGCTATTCTTCCTGGTTCCTGAGTGGTATTACAAACTTTCAGCCAACTTTGCCCTTCCTTTTTTAGCGCCGCCTCACCGGCTATCCGCCGAGGCCCGTCAGGCTTTGCTAGAGTCCACTCGCTCTGCGCCTAAGCGCACCCTGGAGCGGCGGTTGGCGCTCATGAGAGACTTTTCAGTGGATGAAGCGCGGCTGCGGCAGGTCACTCAGCCCGTCCTGCTGATCGGCAGTGAGCAAGATCGCATTCTCCCCTCGGTCAATGAAGTCTATCGGCTCGCTAAGGTTTTTCCCCATGCCCAAATCGTGACGCTGCCCCACAGCGGCCATGCCTGCCTGGTCGAAAACGGCATCAATCTGAACGAAATTATGCGCGCTAAAAACTTTATGCTGCCCCTACCTGCTTAACTATCAGCGCTATCTTCTATGACGCCTACACACTACGACATTATTATCATTGGCACGGGCGCAGGCGGCGGCACCCTGCTTCACGAACTCGCTCCAACTGGCAAGCGCATTTTAATTTTGGAGCGCGGTGACTTTTTGCCGCGTGAAAAAGAAAACTGGAATCCGACAGATGTGTACCAAAAGAGCCGGTACTACACGCACGCAGAAAAATGGAAAAATAGGGAAGGCGAAGCGTTTAGTCCGCAAACCTGCTACTGGGTCGGCGGCAATACCAAGGTCTATGGCGCAGCCCTTTTACGGCTAAGAGAGAGAGACTTTGAAGCGGTGCAGCACAAAGACGGCATTTCCCCCGGCTGGCCACTGAAATATGGTGACTTTGAGCCCTACTACGCTCAGGCCGAAAAGCTGTTTGATGTGCACGGTCAGCGCGGCGAAGACCCGACTGAACCAGCGGCCAGTGACGACTATCCCTACCCGCCGGTCAGCCACGAACCCTCTATGCAAAAAATCGCCGACCTGATCGGTAAAGAGGGGTACTATCCCTTTCACTTGCCTGTCGGCATCAAGCTCAACGAAGTCGATAAGACGCTTTCTCAGTGCATTCGCTGCGACACCTGCGATGGCTTTCCCTGCCTGGTCCATGCCAAGGCTGACAGCGAGGTCAACTGCATTCGCCCAAATCGGCACCTCGAAAATGTGACTTTACTGACGAATGCATTCGTCAAACAGCTCCATACTAACGAGTCGGGTCAGGAAGTTACCGCCGTCAGTGCTGAAGTCGAGGGCGAAGAACGGCGGTTTTCGGCTGATATTGTGGTGGTCTCCTGCGGCACGATTAATTCGGCAGCGCTGCTGTTGCGCTCAGCCAATGACCGCCATCCTCAGGGCCTGGCCAACCGCTCCGATCAGGTGGGTCGCAACTTTATGAAGCATCTGGCGACTTCTATGGTGTCTTTGAGCACGGAGCCAAATCCGGCAGTCCACCAAAAGACTATTGGCCTCAATGACTTTTATTGGGGCGAACCCGATTTTCCTTACCCGATGGGCATGGTGCAAAACACCGGTAATGTCAAAGGCGGCATGATGCCTGCTGAGTCGCCGCCGCTGCTGGCACCCTATGTGAAAATTGCACCGAAATTTGTGCTGGATACGGTCGCGGCTCACGCGACCGGCTGGTGGCTGCAAACGGAAGATTTGCCGAAGGCTGAGAATCGGGTGCGGGTAGTCGATGGGCAGATTCATCTGGGCTATACGGCGAATAATTTGGAGGCGCGCGATCGCCTCATCCACCACTGGACAGCCGTCCTCAGAAATGTAGACGAAACCACTATGCATGTGATTCCATTTGGCCTGTACCCGCGCAGCATTCAGCCCCTGGCGGCGGTCGCCCATCAGTGCGGTACCTGTCGCTTTGGCACCGATCCTGATACTTCTGTGCTTGACCTCAACTGCCGCGCTCACGATGTGGACAATCTGTATGTCGTAGACGGCAGCTTCTTCCCCTCTAACTCTGGGGTAAATCCGACTTTGACCATTGTTGCCAACGCCATTCGAGTCGCTGGGCATCTGAAACAGCGGCTGAATGCTCGCAGCGATCAGGATTTTTCACTGGCGATCGCCCATTAATCCCCTATTTGTTTTATCTTCGTTCTACTCTTCTGAAGGAGACTGCTGATGAATCCCGAACAAACAAACAGCGACCAGGCCATAGAGAATGTGCCAGAGAAAGTACCTGAATTGAATGCGAGCCAGCCTGCTCGTCACGCTAAGCACTCTGCGCTGGAGATCGGGCTCGGGGCGGCAGGCGGCGGGGCGGTCGGCGCCCTGATAGGAAGCGCAGTAGCTGGGAAAAAAGGCGGAGTGGTGGGCGCGGTCACTGGCGCAGTGGCAGGCGGCATTTTAGCCGATACCGTAGGCGACGACCTGATCGCACTGGAGCAGCAGGCCGCCGAAATGCTGGGCGAGGCTCCCGGCGAATTTGCCCTCCCGGCCCACTATTCCTGGGAACAGCTACAGAATTTGTCCAAACCGCAAAACCATGCCTGATTTGCCCCTCAACAGCTCAGCGCTGCCCTACCCCGATCCGCTGCATCCGATCATCGTTCACTTTGTGATTGCGATGGTGCTGTTTGCCTTCTGCTGCGATGTAGTAGGTTACTTTGCGCCCCAAAAAAAAGTAGAACAAAAGCTGTTTGAGGTCAGCTTTTGGAACATGGTCGTCGCTTCGATTGCGATCTTCTTTGCGATTATCGCCGGTCAGTTTGAAGCTGGGCTCGCCCCCACTTACCCCGCTGTAACCGCTGTTCTCACCCGTCATCAAATTATCGGCTGGTCACTGTCGGCAATTGTCGTCGTCATCACCGCCTGGCGATTTATCATTCGCTCGCGCAGCCTGTTCAAAATGCCACCGATTTATCTGGGCGCGGCGACGTTTCTAGTGGTTGTCGTCTGCCTACAGGTATATTTGGGTTCTCAGCTCGTGTGGGAATATGGACTGCATGTGAAACCGGTTGTGCAGGCATTGGCAGAAGGAACGCTCAAATGAATGAACAGCTTATTCACCAGCTTGAACAACTCGGCATCCCAATCGGGGCCAATGGTCTCCCTTACCGCCTCCCCATTCATCCTCAGCTCGTTCATCTAACGCTGGGGCTGTTCATTATCGCCATTATTTTCGACATTGCCGGAACACTGTTTGCCCTGGAGAAACCCATTCTAAAGTTTTTCTCTATACCGGCGCTGCCATCGAGCTTTTACGACGTGGGCTGGTACAACCTGGTAGCTTCTGTCGGCATTACGTTTCTGACGGTAGCCGTTGGCTTCTTCGAGATTTTATTAGCTAATCCACCCGCTGGGGTAGAGAGCGCTTGGGGCTTAGGAGCCGGTGTGACCATGCTCCTGCACGGCGTCGGCGGAATTTTACTGCTAGGCGGTTTTGTCGGTATGGCGGTGTGGCGGGGCTTTCAGCGCTATCGCTGGCGCAGAGAAAAACGCAGACAGGTGCAGTGGAGCTACCTGGCAGTAGGAGTTGTACTCTTAGGGACTTTGTATTTGCACGGCACGCTGGGGGCCCAGATGGGAGATGATTTTGGCATTCACAATACGGCGGCAAATATATTGCGAGCAGGGGGCAATCCCAATCAGCAGTTGGACAGGTAGCAGGAGATAGGCATGATTAAAAGAGCGGCTGAAATCGCGTTTTTCATAATTTGGACGGCAGCAACGGTGCTCATTAGCTATTGGCTCGGGCAGCAAGCCTACACCTGGATGCCTCCCGAAGCGACTCGGGAGGCCGAAGCGGTAGACAGCCTGTTCAGCTTTTTAGTCGCGCTCGGTTCTGTTGTTTTCTTGGGTGTTTTTGGGATGATCGCCCACTCTGTTGTTGTCTACAGGGCTGAGCGCGGCGACTTCTCTGAAGGCCATCCGGCCAGAGGCAGCGCTCGACTAGAGATTCTTTGGACGATTGCGCCTACCGTGCTAGTACTCTGGATTGCCGTTCAGGGCTACCACATTTATACGCTACTAGATATTGAAGGGCAGGCGGCTTTGAGTGAAGTTCCACTGCGCCCAAAGGCGGCGCTGGTCGCGGCGACTTCAGCAACAGCTTCTACAGAGGCAGTGCCTTCGAGCCCTGTACTGCCAGAGATGATAGAAGTGACGGCTAAACAGTGGGCCTGGTCGTTTCGCTACGCCGATCAGAACGTCACGAGTGATGAGCTGCATTTGTCGATTGACCGGCAAGCCCGGCTGATTTTAAAGTCAGAAGATGTGCTGCACGGCTTTTATGTTCCCGCCTTCCGAATTAAACAAGATATTATCCCCAACCAAAAAATTGAGCTGGTACTTTCGCCTAAGCTCGCAGGCCAGTACCGACTGCACGACTCTCAGTTTAGCGGTACCTACTTTGCGCTGATGGCAGCAGACGTTTATGTAGAGTCGCCCGAGGCTTATCGGCAGTGGCTGACTGAGGCCGCGCTTCACCCAAAAGTTGTTCCCAACTTAGCGGCGGCTGAGCACGCTAATCCGCCGCCTGATTTGTGGGGTCAGCACTGGGCGGTTAAAGCCCCCGATGCTTTCTTTAAATCTACGCTCAAAGCCAACCTTTCGTCTGCTGCCGCTGGTGCCGCTCCAAACCTATGACAAATTCTACTGTTTCCTCAGGTATTCCGCTGAGCGATCGCGCCTGGCAGCAATACTTTAGCTTCAACACCGACCACAAAGTTATCGGCATTCAGTACCTGGTGACGAGCTTTAGCTTTTTGCTGGTCGGCGGCTTGCTGGCCATGCTGATTCGGGCCGAACTGCTGACGCCGCAGCTCAACCTGGTGAGCCGTCAGCTGTACAACGGGCTGTTCACTTTGCACGGCACGGTGATGATCTTTTTGTGGACGATTCCTGCTTTTGTGGGGCTGGCGAACTATCTGGTGCCGCTGATGCTGGGAGCAGCAGATATGGCCTTTCCAAAGCTGAATGCGATCGCCTTTTGGATTCTCCCCTTTGCCGGTATTCTCTTACTTTCCAGCTTTTTCCTTCCCAGCGGCTCCGCCCAGGCAGGATGGTGGTCTTACCCGCCGTTGAGTACGCAGCTACTGGCTTCAGAAGGGGCGGTGAACGGCCAGTCGGTCTGGATTTTGAGCATGGTGCTGATTGGCATTTCGTCGATTATGGCGGCAGTGAACTTTGTCACGACGATTGCCTGGATGAGAGCGCCGGGGATGACGCTGTTTCGGATGCCAATTTTTGTCTGGACGGTGCTCAGCGCTCAGCTCATGCAGCTGATTTTTCTACCGTCTCTTACCGGCGCATTGATTCTGCTGCTGTTCGATCTTGACTTTGGCACTCACTTTTTTCAGCCGCTTGAAGGCGGTAGCCCGGTTCTCTATCAGCATTTGTTCTGGTTTTACTCGCATCCGGCTGTCTACATTTGGGCGCTGCCTGCCTGGGGCGTATTTTCGGAGGTGATTCCAGCCTTTACACGCAATCCGCTGTTTGGCTATCGGTCGGTGGCGATCGCTACTTTCACCTTTGTCCCCATCACTGGCGTCGTCTGGGTTCACCACATGTTTGCTAGCGGCACCCCCGGCTGGATGCGAACCCTCTTCATGTTTACCACTGAGCTGGTAGCAATTCCAACCGGCATCAAAGTGTTTGCCTGGACAGCGACGATTTGGCGCAGTAAGCTTCACCTCGATACGCCGCTGCTGTTTGCGATGGGCGGGGTTGTTATGTTTGTGTTTGCAGGCGTTACCGGGGTGATGCTGGGCGTGCTGCCCTTTGACCTGCATGTCAACAACACCTATTTTGTCGTGGGCCACTTTCACTACATTGTGTTTAATACCATTGTGATGGCTTACTTCGCCGGTATCTACTACTGGTTTCCCAAAATCACCGGACGCATGTATGCCGAGGGCTGGGGTAAGCTGCACTTCGCACTGACCTTTATTGGGGCAAATCTCAACTTTTTTCCGATGCACCCTCTGGGCCTTCAGGGAATGCTGCGGCGAGTGTCTTCTTACGATCCACAGTATACCAACTGGAATGTCCTGGCGAGCTTGGGCGCATTTTTAGTCGGCGTATCAACGCTGCCTTTTTTAGTAAATATGATCGTATCGTTGTTCTTAGGGGCTCCTGCTAGAGATAATCCCTGGCACGCGGCGGGCCTGGAATGGATGACTGCTTCGCCGCCGCCTAAAGAGAACTTTAAAGCAGTTCCGACTGTGACGCTGCCGCCCTACAGCTATGGCGATTCTCGCTACGCCGTGCAAGATCCGAGCAATCCCTACTAACCATGACTCGAACAACTCACCCTCATGACGAGAGCCCGGTTGACTTGCAGGGGTGGCGCGATCGCCTCCCCAACTGGCTCAAGCGCTTCATCCCTAGCGGCGGCGGTCAACACGAAGATCACCACGGCAAGGGAATGTTTGGCGTCACCATATTCCTGCTCTCCGAGAGCATGGTGTTTGTCAGCTTTTTTGCTACCTACATCACATTGCGGCTGACGACGGCAGACTGGCTTCCTCCGGGTATAAAAGGGCCAGAAGCTTCTCCCGCTGTGATTATCAATACCATCATTTTGGTCTCCAGCAGCTTTGTGATTTACTTTGCCGAACGTGCCCTCAAAAGCCACCAGCTCAGTCAGTTTCGGCTGCTGTGGCTGGCGACCTCTGCAATGGGCGTTTACTTTCTCTTTGGAGAAGTCAAAGAGTGGCTCGGGCTAGACTTTGGCCTTTCTACGGGGCTGGTCGGCGGTACGTTTTATATTCTCACCGGTTTTCACGGTCTGCATGTCGCGACTGGCGTCATCCTTCAGCTGATTATGCTGGGCCGATCCTTTATCCCTCACAACTACGAAAACGGTCACTTTGGGGTGAGTGCGGCCTCTCTATTCTGGCATTTTGTCGATGTGATCTGGCTGGTCTTGTTCGCGTTGATCTATCTCTGGTAGCCCCTTTGTATCAGGTGCTACTACCGCGTTTGCGAATGCGCCGCAGATCTAACCACATAGTGCCGCCGGTCACTGCCATAAACAGCAGGCCCAGGGCGTTAAGGAAAGGGTAGATAACTTCTAAATTAATCGCGCCAAAATCGCCCTTGTGAACCTCAAGTAGCCAGCCAGCGCTACCTTGCTTACCCAACAGCTCAAGGGCCTGATAAATAGAACCCGTAGTGAGAGTTAAGATAATCGGAATAATCACAAAAGGGGCAACGAAAGCGTGGACTTTCTTGAGTTTCTGTAGCTGTCGCTTTACTGACTGCACGTTTGACATAGAGTAGCCTGCTCTAAAATGTAAAAGGTTAAAAATCCAAACTGAAAGGATTCTAACTTAATTTACGCTGGCTTGAGCGGTAGCTGAACGCTGAAGATCGTCCCCTCGCACTCGGTAGATTCGATTAGCAGCTTACCGCTGTGAGCCTCTACAATTCTTTTGACAATGGCCAAGCCTAGCCCCGTACCTTCTGACTTTGTAGAATAAAAAGGCTGTGTTAGCTGAGCAAGAACATCTAGTGGAATAGGCAGGCCACCATTGTGAACGGAGATAGTAATCTGCTGCGCTGGCCCATTGGTGACTGACCACCGGATAGTGTCTCCTGGTTCAACGGCCTCACAAGCGTTGCGAACAAGGTTGATAAACACCTGTTTCAGCTTGTCTGAATCTGCCAAAACTACAGCCGGTAGCTGAGCTGGAATGTATTCGACCAGGCGGCCTTGGGCTTCGGGCATTGAGCGCAGTGATCTCAGCGATGCCTGAATAAAGCCATCCACATCAATTTCGACAAGTTTCAAGTTTTGAGGCTTTGAATAAGATGAAATTTCCTTTAAAAGCTTGATTAGCCGCCTGGCTTCGTCTCTCGCTAGGGCCAGTCGCGCTTTGGCTGGAGCGGGCAAGTCGAGCTTTGCAAAATAGTCCAGACCCATTTGAACGGTAGTCAGCGGATTGCGAATTTCGTGAACAATCATCGTCGCTAGCTCTCCAATCGCCGCTAGCCGCTCATGTTCAATCAGAGTGACCTGAGCCAGGCGCAATTCCGCTGTTCGTTTATTGACTTCAGCTTCTAGAAGAGTGTTAAACTGCTGCTGTCGCTGGTAGAGTCGGTAGTTGTCGATGGCCGTTGCTGCCCGGTCTGCGAAAAAGCCTACGGTAGCAATAGTCTCTGAATCGTAAGTGCAGGGGCGACTCCCAAATGAACAAATCGTGCCAATCACTTCTCCTGAGAGCGTTCTCAAGGGGACACCCAGATAGCAAACATAGCCCGCCATGCGCTGAGCTTCCTCTGGATGTTGGCTGACATCTTCAATCCAAAAAGGCTGTCCGCTTTTAACGACGACTTCAGAAACACTGGCGTGGACTGAAAATTCAACCTCTGTATCTGCCAACTCCAGACTGCTAGCAATCACCTTTGCGGTTGCGCCTTCGTGAACCGTTACAATCGACCAGTCCGAATCCAGCAAGCGACTGACCCCAGCGGTGACTTCCTGCAAGTAGCTACTGAGATCATTAGATTGATAGCTCAGTGTTGCCAGGGCATCTAAGGCAGATTGCCAGGGCTTAACCGGTTGAGTATTTTGCCGTTTTGCCATACTGAGCTGCTGTAAAGTCGTTGCGAAAAGACTACGGTAAAAAAGCTTTTTTGTCTTTGATTCAAATCAAGTTCAGCAGGTTCTTCATACGATTTCGCCTCATCAAGACTGATCTGAGTATCCGCTTGAATAGTAAAAAGATGCCTCTCCAACTTGCAAGTGTTTCTTAAGACTATCTTCAATTCTGTCTCATTCCAGGTTCAACTGCAAAATCTTAAGCCATCTGCCTTTTAATTAGCTGCGCAAACACCCCGGCTTGAGCGGCCAATTCATCAAAGCTGCCCTGCTCTACGACACGGCCCGCCTTAATCACGTAGATGCGATCCGCATGGCGAATAGTGCTGAGCCGATGCGCCACCACAATGCGGGTCACATTCAGCTGGTCTAAACTCTCACTCACAATGGCCTGAGTGCGGTTGTCCAAGGCGCTAGTCGCCTCATCTAACAGGAGAATTTTAGGATTTAGCGCCAGAGCGCGGGCAATCACTAATCGCTGTCGCTGGCCGCCAGAGAGATTGCCGCCGCCTTCGCTGATAACGGTGTGCATTTGCATCGGGAAGTTGCGCACATCTTCAGCAAACCCGGCCATCTCAGCCGCACGCCAGGCATCGTCGAGCGTAATCAGTGCGCCCCCCGAAATATTTTCAAACAGAGACCCTGCACTAATGCGACCATTTTGTAAAACCACCCCCAGCTGACGACGCACGGCGGTGATATCGAGCCCGGCCACGTCCTGACTGTCGTAGTAAACCGTCCCTGACTGGGGAGTTTCAAACCCTAACAGCAGTCTCAGCACGGTAGATTTTCCTGAACCGGAAGGGCCGACTAGGGCGATAAATTCGCCAGGGTTAGCCTCAACCGTGACATCTTGTAAAATTAGAGGGCCATCTTCTCGATAGCGAAAGGTAACGCGGTCCAGACAGATCCGGCCCGTGAGCCGTCCGGGATCGGCTTTTTGGGCATTGACCTCGGGCTCGGCAGTGAGGATAGGCTGCGATCGCATCCACAGCGGAATCACCTCCAGCACCTCAATCAGCGTCAGGCTTAAGTTAGTCGCCCCGCTGATAAAAATGGCAAAGGCCGCGCTAAAAGCCAGAAAGGTGCCCGTAGAAAGCCCAAAGTCGCCCGTT
>JBBSNR010000026.1:0-15080 GCA_038260635.1 Phormidesmidales cyanobacterium | reverse complement strand
GTAGTCTACAGATAGGCGATAGGTCTGGCCGGTCACCGTATCGATATTTTGACCAATCGTACTGTTTTGACCGTAAACATCGAGCGTTGCCCAAGCGATTCCCTCGGCGGCAGCACCTAGCAGATCGGTGCGCTTATCAACCTGTAAACCCACACCCGAGAACACAGACCAGCCCTTGATACGGCTGTACACGCCATATTCACCAGCTTCCAGGGGAACTTCCTCAAAGCTCCCGTTCACAACCAGATTAGGCGCGGGCAGTACGAGCTGAGAATTCTCCTTGAGAAAGGGGCCGGCCAGTGTCTCGACTGATCCTATCCCGGCTCCATAGAGGCTGCGAATACCGTTGATATCGTCTCCTAGCAAGAATGGCTGACTCACGCCAGCAAAGCGATTGGCCAAAACCGAATTCATAATCGCTGCGGTGCCGTCTTCATGAGCCAAGCCCAGGGAGTGCCCCAATTCATGCACAGCGGTCTCTAAAAACAGCGACTCGGTCCAGCTTTCGCCCATATCAAAGGTGATATCGCCAATGCTGGGAAAGTAAGCATAGGCCAGAGTACTGCCGGGTCCGTCAATGCCAGCGCTCTGTGCCCAAATGTCTACAGCGTCACCCGAGCCTGGGTTCTCTATCTCCAAAAAATCTATTGGCGCATAGTCCGCCCAAGTTTGCAGCGCCGATGCGAACAGGGTTTTGGCCCGGCTGGTCTCAATCCCAGCGAATGTGAAGCTGTTATCAAAGGCAAAGGTGACAGCAGTGCTCGTCTTACCGTCGGCCTTGGTGTTCAGGCGGTTCCACTTGAGTGAGTTAGCGACTTGACCAGTGCCATTGGGGACTAGCTGGCCAGTTGAGGTAACGGTTGTAAATGCAGCAGCGCTCTCAGGTAGGCCAATAGCCTTCGAGCAGAGCGGGCAGCAGCAAGGAGCGGCAGCAGACGCCTCCGGCATGTGAGCAGGTGTAAAGTCTGCTGGCGGAAAAGCCTCTATGACAGACTGCTGCTGAGGAAGCAGGTCACTCAGGTTGACAAAAGGCCCAACTGCTAAAACCTGACGAATTAGCCCTGCCTTTGTTCCCTCTAAGCCTGAATTCAAGCTGAGACTGGCGACTTTTTGCTGAAAATCTACCAGCATTGGGGTGCTAATGGCTGTTTGAGTAGCGGTCACCAAGTCTGTTAGCGAGCTAGTCAGGTTCGAGCTAGCGCCCCCTTCAGATTCGATATAGGCAGCGATGTCGGAGAAAATTCCTGCAATAGCATCCTGATCCAAATCAGGCGCAATCTCTGCAAGAGCCGCTTGGAACTCAAGCGCTAGCGTTTCTTCTAATGTTTCTAAGAGTGAATCACTTAAGACGTTTGCTGTAACGGCAGGCAAAGACATTAATTTATCGAAGAAGCTTCAGGCGAAGATGACTTGAAAAGGGTGCAGCAACCCAGCCTGTGGGAACTTATCGGAAAGTGACAGCCTTTAAATAAAGCTATCAATCGCCAAAAAATTGCGGTTGCTACCAATAACTGCAAAGGTAAAAAATGCTCGGCAAAGCTAGGAGTCTAGTCGACACTTTGTCGATTTCCAGACCAGCTCGCGGGGCAGTTATGAGCAATGGGAGCATTGATAACGCTCGACCAATACCTTATGAACAATTATGGTAGATGCTTCCTTGATAACCGCATTATAGTGTGAAGGTGAGGTCAAAACCTCAGGGATTTCGATGAAGGTTTTGTAACGAAGTTTACATTTTGAGCCCTTGTCTAAGGCTGAAGCAGCGTCAAACTCCGTATCCAGCTAGTCAGCGTCGCCGCCTACGACCACCTCTTTGATGCGCAGACTCGGTCCGCCGCAGCCTACCGCCAGACCGCTCTGACCGCCCTTGCCACAGCCACCCGACTCATCCCAATAAAAGTCATCGCCAATCGCTTCTATATTGGCCAATGTGCTAAACACATTGCCTGAGAGGGTGACATCTTGCACGGGCTCGGCAATTTCTCCCTGGCGAATCATCCAGGCTTCTCCAGCGGTAAAGGTAAATAGCTCGCCGTTGGTTTCACCGCCGACCCAGTTACGCGCGTAGATGCCTGTCTCAATGTCAGTAAACAGGTCAGCGACTGGCGTATGGCCGCGCTCAATCCAGGTATTGGTCATGCGGACGAGAGGCGAATAGTGATAGTTCAGGCAGCGGGCGTTGCCTGTGGGCGCTTCGTTGAGGCCACCAGCCGTTTCGCGGGAGTGCAGTCGGCCTGTGAGCACGCCGTCGGTAATCAGCTGCGTGGTGGTAGCGGCTGTGCCTTCGTCGTCATAAAAGTAGCTGCCGCGATGTCCAGCGGGCGCTGCGCCGTCAAAAATTTGCAGGTTAGCGGGGCCAAACCGTCGTCCCAGGGTCATGGTCTCTAGCAGCTCGGGATTTTCATAAATCATGTCGGCTTCGGACAGATGACCAAAGGCTTCGTGGACGAATAGCCCGCTGAGAATGGGGTCTATGACAACGGTGTAAATGCCGCCTTTGGCTGGCGGTAGGGTGAGGGCGGTGACGCTGCGATCGCCTGCCGCTCTGACTTTTTCTTCAAGCCCCAGCACATCTTCATAAGCCCGCCGCGATCCGACTGTTTCTCTGCCGGTCTGCACCTGTTCGCCCTGCCGCGCCGTTGCCGCAAAGCGCATTTCAATATCTGCCCAGCCCTGCTCAATCAGCGTGCCTTCGGAAGTGGCTAACAGGATTTGCTGATAGCTGTCTTCATAGCGAATGGCGGTAGAAGCAATGTCAGCGTGGGCGCTGCGCAGCACTTCGGTGTAGTGGTGGCATAGGGCTTTTTTGTCGGCCAGGGAGACCTGCCGGGGGTCGGTGCCGGTCAGGGGCAAAACGCAGCGGGTTTGGACGATGTCAATTGGGGCGAGCTGGGTGGTATCGTCGCCGATCAGTCGGGCGGCGGCGATCGCATCTTCCACTCTCAAACCCAAATCAGCCAGCCGATTAAAACTAGCAAAGCCCCAGCCGCCTTTATGGCAGGCTCGCACCTGACCGCCAATCGAAATATCTTCGCTGAGGGCTTCGGGCCGGTCGCCGCGCAGTCGGATTTCGCAGCCCTGCGATCGCTCCAGCCGAATGGCCAGATAATCTACCCGATGCCGATGCCGACCAATCAGATCGCTTACCTGATCTTTATAGCCATCTAAAGTAAAGTCAGTTTGCTGCCGACTGCCCTTGATCAGTGAGTCAAATGAAGCGTCAGATGTCTGCATATCAGCCCTATGTCCGCCTTAATGATGCTATTGTGCCGTGAAATGTTGCGCTATTGTCGGGTTCTGCCTGAGGGCAGACGACTCGTATTACCATAAGGCTAAGCGCCTTTGCCAACGCCCTATCAAACTACTTACAAAATGACGCTATGACAGGTGAACTTGGTTACTCCTTGCCCCCGGCCATTCGCCGCATTGCTACTAACTTTCGGTTGGCGGGCTGGATTGGCCTGTGGGCGCAGGCGGTGATTGGCGTGGTGGCAAGCGGTCTGTTTGTCATTTACTCGTTAGAACCGGAGACGGGGCCGGGGGAGGCCAGCGCTGGCATTTGTACGGCTATCGGCATTGTGACCGCTTTCGTGAGCGCATTTTGGGGGTTTCGCTACACCCGTCTGGCCCGCAAACTGCGCAACCCCAACCCTGATCTGCGGCCCAAACCCAAAGATGCCGCTAGAGCTATTCGGATTGGCCTGATTATTAGCCTAGCGGGTATGCTGGTCACTATTTTGGGAACCCAGTCAATTGTGGGGCCGCTGTTGCTGCGCGGGCTCAGACAAGGACCGGTGGTGATTGGAGCCACCCGAGATTCCTCAGCCTTCATCAATGCGGCTGATATTGCTGTGGTGTGCTCGGCGACCAATACTATTTTTGCGCACTATATTGGGCTGTGCTGTTCACTGTGGCTACAGTACGTAGTCAACCGCCAGTAATTAAGAGTGCCAGAAGAAAGGCGGTCAAAATCGCGATCCGGGCTGCTGAAGAAAGGCCACTTCTGCTGGTGTGCTCTGGCGACCCAAAATCTCATTGCGATGAGGAAAGCGGCCAAATCGTTCAATCACTTCCTGGTGGCGAATGGCATAGCCGAGTCCCCCCTTTAGGCCGTCGTCCAGGTCGGGTGTGGTTTCAACGAGATCTTTCATCAGTTCAACGCAGCGATCTTGGTGGGCGATCGCCTCGCTGTGCTCAAACGGCACATATATAAAGAAGCGATAGGCGGGCATCAGCGCTTTGTCTGTGCCTGTATTGACCAGCTGCTGGGCCACGGCTAGGGCTTGAGCATCAGTCGCAAAGCTGCGCGGACTGCCCCGAAACAGATTGCGGGGAAACTGGTCGAGCAGCAGCAGTAGCGCCACGGCGCGGCGCGGTGAGTTTTGCCAGCTAGCGTATTCTCCGGCAGCCGCTTTTTCGTAATCAGCTAAAAAGTGCTGGCGAATCTGAGCGTCAAAATCGGCACTCTTCGTAAACCAGGCCTGGCGATAGCTACCATAGTTGGAGTCAGCCGGTGCGCCAAACCAGAAGGTCAAGACGGCGTCTGCCCGGTTTTGTGGGGAAGATGAGGGTTGGGGAGTCATAGTTTTACAGCGATGACAGTGCGGCAGCAGCCAATTGAGCGCCGTTCCTCCTAATATCATTGAAACGTCTTTGTAGCAAAGTACGGATGCATTCGTACTTCGCGAGTCACTTTGCCCGCTGTACTATCGAAACTTGCAGCCGATAAGGTGTATTCAAGCAAAGTGACCAACGCTATAGATCAGTTTTTATGTCTTTTCTACCGATTGTGCTGGCGATCGCTATTATCCTAGCCGTATTTAGCTGGCTCACAGGTCGCCGCCTACCTATTCAAGGCCGTCGCCCGAGCCGTGACCGCAGCATCCAGCGGGCTCGCGGCGTGTCTCGCACTACCCGCAAACAGCTGATGAGACTGGTAGGGGGTAATGCGGCGGTCGCTCAGCGGCTCGTAAGCGATTTACAGGTGCATAATCCTGGCCGTACAGAGCAGTGGTGCTGGGAAAAAGCAATCTATGATATTGAGCGCGATCGCCGGGCTTAGAGACAACTTTGGCTAAAATTGCGGCGATCTAACCTTGGTACTCTATGAATATTTCGCAAACACATCACACACTCTTGATGCGATGCCCGGATTATTGGCTTAGGGTTATGTACTCTTGAGTGAAGCGCGGCGTATGAACACACCGTTAGCTTTCTTACCCCATTTCTACACAAAGCTTTATGTTGTCTAGTTGGCAGCTGTGCCCAGAGCCACCACCCAAAATTTTTTGACTGAAAAATTTTTGAGTGATTGGTGTTTTTGGGAACCCTATGCTAAAGCTTGACAGGTAGCCCTACTGCCAGAGCTACCTCTACAAAACTATAAACTTCAAGGACGCTGAGAATAATGACGCAACCGAAGCGGGCACTTATCACCGGGATTACAGGGCAAGATGGTTCATATCTAGCGGAGCTATTGCTCGAAAAAGGCTATGAAGTTCACGGCGTCATCCGTCGAACCTCTACCTTCAATACCGACCGCATTGATCACATCTACGTAGACCCTCATAAAGAAGGTGCCAAGCTTTTTCTGCACTACGGTGACCTCAATGACGGCACTATGCTGCGCCGCATTCTAGAGCAGGTAAAACCCGCCGAAGTCTACAACCTGGGCGCTCAGTCGCATGTGCGGGTCAGCTTTGACTCGCCCGAATACACCGTAGACACTGTCGCGATGGGTGCACTGCGGCTACTAGAGGCGATTCGCGACTATCAGCAGCGCACGGGTGACGATGTCCGCTTTTATCAGGCAGGCTCCTCGGAGATGTTTGGCAAAGTGCAGCACGTTCCTCAGTCAGAAGAGACGCCTTTTTATCCGCGCAGCCCCTACTCCTGCGCCAAGGTGTACGCTCACTGGCAGACGATTAACTACCGCGAGTCTTACAACATGTTTGCCACCAATGGCATTTTGTTTAACCACGAATCACCGCGGCGAGGCGAGACCTTTGTCACGCGGAAGATCACGCGGGCGATCGCGCGCATCGTTGCCGGCCAGCAAAAGCAGCTTTATTTGGGCAACCTCGACTCTAAGCGTGACTGGGGCTATGCCAAAGACTACGTCAAAGCAATGTGGCTGATGCTCCAGCAAGATGAGCCCGATGACTTCGTGGTGGCCACCGGCGAAACTCACTCCATCCGCGAATTTTTAGAAGTGGCCTTTGGCTATGTCAGCCTCGATTGGCATGACTATGTCGCGTTTGATGAGCGCTATCTGCGCCCGGCAGAAGTAGATTTGCTGATTGGCGACCCGACCAAAGCGAAAAAGGTACTGGGCTGGGAACCGGAAATCACTTTTGAAGGCTTAGTGAAGCTGATGGTCGATTCTGACCTGGAAGCGATCGGGCAAAAGGCAATCAGCGCCTCCGAATCTGGCAGCGGTCTGGATATGGCCACTGTCCGCCGCGAAATGATCGGTTCAATGTCTTAAGCGCCCAATTTTTGAGTGTTCTGTGCCTGAGTGTCTGTATCTGAATGTTAGAGGCATGTGAAATGTAGACTGCCAAGCCAACGTCTTGCTGATGGCGTTGGCTGCCTTTTGTATGTGTGGAGAGCAGACAAATTTTCGTCTCTCAAGGTTAAAGGGGTGAGAATGATTGGGGTATCTATTTCGTAAAGGTGTCTATAAGTGCGTATTCAAGGCGAGATGAAAGACTATGGAATTAGCGAATAAGAAAATTTTGGTGACTGGCGGCGCTGGTTTCCTCGGTAAGCAGGTAGTAGAGCAGCTCAAGCAGGCAGGCGCTGACCCCGACAATATTTTTGTCCCGCGATCGCGCCAGTATGACCTCACCCAGATGGAAGCCTGCCAGCGGGCTGTGCAAGGTCAAGATGTGATCGTTCACTTAGCAGCCCACGTTGGCGGCATTGGCCTCAATCGGGAAAAACCGGCTGAGCTGTTTTACGACAATCTGATGATGGGCACCCAGCTAATCCACGCGGCTTACCAGGCTGGAGCCGAAAAATTTGTCTGTGTCGGCACCATCTGCGCCTATCCCAAATTTACCCCCGTCCCCTTCAAAGAAGACGACCTCTGGGCTGGCTATCCCGAAGAGACCAACGCCCCCTACGGCGTTGCCAAAAAAGCGCTGCTAGTACAGCTAGAAGCCTATCGTCAGCAGTACGGATTTGACGGCATCTATCTCTTGCCGGTTAACCTGTACGGCCCCGAAGACAACTTTGACCCGCGCAGCTCCCATGTGATTCCTGCACTGATTCATAAAGTGCACGAAGCTCAGACCAATGGCGATAAAACCCTACCGGTATGGGGCGACGGCAGCCCGACTCGCGAATTTCTTTACTCTACCGATGCGGCTCAAGGCATTGTCATGGCCACTCAGCGCTATTCTGATGCGGCCCCGGTCAATCTGGGTACGGGCTCCGAGATTTCTATCCGCGATCTAGTTGAGCTGATTAGCGAGCTGATGGGTTTTGAAGGTGAGCTGATCTGGCAGACTGACCAGCCCAACGGCCAACCCCGGCGCTGCCTGGACACTGAGCGGGCTAAGAAAGCCTTTGGCTTTGAAGCGCAAACCGATTTCCGTCAGGGGCTGAAAAGTACGATTGAATGGTATCGCAAGAACGCGGTGCTTCAGCCCGCTTAGGTCAGCCGTTGGTTAAATGGAAAATTAAACCGCATAGCTTCTATAATTAGGGCGCGGCAGACCTGTAGCAACGCTATAGATTTGCTGCGCTTGCAGCTTGTTCAGGCGTTTAGAGGGCATTGAGCTAGACATGGCAGAGGAAAACACGTCAAACGAGACCGCTCAGGAAACCGATCAGAGCGCCAAGCCCGCTGCTAAGGCAGAAGGGGCCGCTGATGCTAAGGCCGACAAAGGGTCTGAAAAAAAGGCCGCGAAACCTGCTGATAAATCCGATGCGAAACCCGCCGCGAAGGCCAAGAAAGAAAAACCGCCTAAGCTAGAAGATAAGCCCTTTGATGAGTTTATGGAGCAGCACTATCTGCCCAGCCTGAAAGAAGCTCTGGCTAAAGAAGGTATTGACGATCTCAGTTTAGAATTTGCCAAGCGCAAGCTGGTGGCGGTCGGTCAATCCGACAGCGATCCCTACTGGCAGGTGCAGGGTGAATGGCAAGAACCAGAAGAAGGCCAGCGCCAATTTAATATCGCCTTCATGGATGAGGATATCAGCGGTCAAAAGGTGTTTACGCTAGCCTCTAACGGCGCAGTACCCAGCACCATTGAGCAGTTTATGGGCGACGAGCGCCGGATTACCCTAGATCTTATGGTGCTGTATACTTTGCAGCGGCTAAATGGTCAAAAGTGGCTGACCCGTAATTAAGGCTGGCTATCGGCTCAGTGTAAAAAGTGACGAGTGCCGGTAAAGGCCATGATCAGACCCAGTTCATCGGCTGCGGTGATAGAGTCTTGGTCGCGAATGCTGCCGCCCGGCTGCACGATGGCTCTAATGCCAGCAGCGGCGGCGGTGCGAACCGAATCGTCGAATGGGAAAAAGCCGTCGCTGGCCAGGGTTGCGCCTGAGGCTCGCTCGCTCGCCTGCTCTAAGGCAATTTTGACTGCACCGACCCGATTCATCTGGCCTGCGCCCACGCCTAGCGTCGTTTTGTTACCCGTTACTAAAATCGCGTTGGATTTGACATGTTTGACCACTCGCCAGGCGAACAGCATTTCTGCGAGTTCGGCGTCATTGGGTTTTAGCTGGGTGACGAATGTCCACTGACTGGGGTTAGGGCGCAAGTCGTCTGCTGCCTGACTGAGGAATCCACCGGCGATCGCCCGCACAGTCCGACTCGGCCCCGCCATTAGATCGGGCAATATCAGCACTCGTAAGTTTTTCTTTTTACTCAAAATTTCCTTTGCCGTCGGTTCACAGCCAGGAGCTACCACGCACTCCAAAAACGTCCCGGTCAAAGCGCTGGCAGTGGCTTCGTCAATCGGCTGATTGAGCGCGACAATGCCGCCAAAGGCAGATATGGAGTCAGCATCGAACGCCTGCTGATAGGCCGTAGAGAGCGCATCGCTGATCGCCACGCCGCAGGGATTTGTATGCTTGAGGACGGCGGCGGCGGGCTGCTCCGCGCTGGGGAATTCGGCAATGATCCGTCGAGCGGCCTCTAAATCGATCAGATTGTTGTAGCTGAGCGCTTTGCCCTGAAGCTGCTCGGCGGCTGCCCAACCGCTGGCGATCGCGCCGTGCTGATACCAGCCTGCGGCCTGATGCGGGTTTTCGCCATAGCGCAAAGTTTGCTTGAGCTGCCCGCTGATGGCGTAGTGGGCTGGGAGCGCTGCTGCTGCATCGGGCTGGTTGTCGAGCGTTTGTACCTGGGTTAGATACTGGGCGATCGCACAGTCATAATTTGCTGTATGCCAAAACGCCTGCTGCGCGCATGAAGCCCGAAACGCCAGCGGCGGGTTGCCCTGGTTGGCTTTTGCGACGACCAGGTAATCCTCGTACTGATTGGAGTTACACAGCACAGTCAGGTAGGCGTAGTTTTTGGCGGCGGCGCGAATCATGGTCGGGCCACCGATGTCTATATTTTCTACCGCGCTCGCTAAGCTCACTTCAGGTTTGGCGATGGTTTGCTCAAACGGGTATAGATTGACCACAACTAGATCGAAGGAGCGAATGTCATTGTCGGCTAGGTCCTGCGCGTCGTCTGTTTGGTCAGGGCGCGCCAGGATGCCGCCGTGAACTTTAGGATGCAGCGTTTTCACTCGACCGCCTAAAATCTCGGGTGATCCCGTATAGTCAGAGACCTTAGTGACAGCGATCCCAGCGGCGCTGATGGCTTTGGCCGTGCCGCCCGAGCTGACAATTTCAAAGTCGAGGTCTTGAGTGAGCGATCGCGCCAACTCAATCAGACCAGTTTTATTTGAAACGCTTAGCAGGGCAAGGCGGGACATGGGCAGTCAGGCGGTAAAAGGGCAGACTTAAAACATTACAGGAAACATTACAGGCAATGGCCAAGATTAGGGAAGATCTATTCTCTCCTATGATGAACAGGTTGATTTTTTCAGGAGGTCTCCTTTGGCTTTGCGTGCGATCGCTCTCACCCCCAAGGCTACGACAGCTGCTCACAGCGATCATCTGCTCGTGCTGCTTCACGGCTGGGGAGCCAACGCTCAAGACGTTGCCGGACTCATCGAAGGCATCGGCATGGTCAGCGCTCCCATTGCAGCTCGCTTGCCCAACGCTCCCTTTGCCCATCCGATGGTGCCAGGAGGACTCGCCTGGTATAGCTTTCCGCCCAATTACAACTTTCAAATGCCGCATGACTTTTCGGCCCAGGCCGACCTGCAATCGAGCCGTCAGCAGCTCAAAGCTTGGATGGAATCACTGCCTGAGCAAACCGGCATTCCACTCGAAAAAACCATTATGGGTGGCTTTTCTCAAGGCGGCGCGATGACGCTAGACGTGGGGCCGCACCTCCCTCTAGCAGCCATGATGATCTTGAGCGGCTACAGCCACGCGCCCATTGCCAAATGCGTTACGCCTCGCCCCGTACTGCTGGTTCACGGTAGGCAAGATCCAGTAGTGCCGCTTGCTAGAGCCCTCGATACTCAGACGCAGCTAGCACAGCAAAAATTGGCAGTGACCTATCGAGAATTTGACATGGGCCATGAAGTTTCTTCAGAAGCGCTAAAAGTGGCGAGTCAATTTTGTCTGAAAGTGAGTCAGCAGGGCTGAAGATGTGAGTTCTAAGTGGGGTGGGAAGGCGCAGCCAACTGGTTTACTGAGTTCTTCAGTATTTAGACAGTCATCTGTAGAAATTATTTTATCTACAGCGGTTATTTTTATCGCGCTTACACTAAAAACAGCCCCTAAAAATAGCTAAGCTAGGCTAGTCTGTGGTAGGCATAAATCGAAAGTGATTTGTGTGTGGGCGATCGCGCCTTGGCTACCGGGTTCCATCAAATTTTCAATCTGTCACTGCAAGGATAGGTAACGGGCATGCAGCAATCAACAGAATATCGTCAGTCTAGACTGACTTCTAAACCCGCTTCTGATCAGGCTTCAACACATATCTCTACGCAAGAAATTGCTCAGATGACGCCAGACGACGTTGCTCAGCTGGCCCAGCGTTTGGAGCAGGACGAGTACAGCAACGCTTTCGCGGGCTTGCAAGACTGGCATCGGCTGAGAGCAGTTGCCTTTCAGCGTTCTGAGCTGGTTGAACCCTATATGCACCTGCTCGATTTAGAAGCCTACGACGAGTCTTAAGGCGATCTCCAAATGCGTGTTCTAATCGGCGTCACTGGGGGAATCGCGGCCTACAAGGTCTGCGAAGTAGTTTCTACCCTGGCGAAGTCGGGAATTGCGGTGCGGGTGCTGATGACTGAGCAGGCCCAAAGCTTTGTCTCAGCGGTGACGTTTGCGGCACTCTCTCGCCATTCGGTCTATACCGATGCCGACTTTTGGTCGGCACAGTCCGACCAAGCCTATAGACCGCTGCACATAGCACTGGGCGAGTGGGCCGATGTATTTGTCATAGCGCCCCTGACGGCCAACACGTTAGGCAATTTGGCTCACGGCCTGGCGGACAATTTATTGACCAATACGGTGCTGGCTTCTACCTGCCCGGTGCTGCTGGCCCCGGCGATGAATACTGATATGTGGCAGCAAGCTGCCGTACAGCGCAACTGGCAGCAGCTGCTAGCAGATAATCGCTACCATGCCGTCGGGCCTGGCGCTGGCTTGTTAGCGTGCGATCGCGTTGGCCCCGGTCGCATGGCCGAACCGGCTGAAGTCGTGACTTATGTCACCTCATTGCTGCATACCCGCGGACGGCGCGATCTCGCCGGTAAGCGCATCCTAATCAGCGCGGGCAGCACCCAAGAATATTTAGATCCGGTGAGATTTATTGGCAATCCGGCCACCGGACGAATGGGGATTGCGCTGGCAGCGGCGGCTGAGCATCGAGGGGGCCAGGTTACCCTGGTGCACGGCCCCCTCTCTATAGAAGTAGCGGCTACTTTACCGGGGGGTGTGCGGGCGATCGCCGTTACCACCGCTGCTGAAATGGAGCAGGCAATGCTCACCTATTTCACCGAGGCGGACTGGGTGATTATGGCTGCCGCCGTCGCTGACGTTCGCCCGGTCAATACGGCCCCGACTAAACTGCCTAAAAAGGACTTACCCAGCCAGCTAGCGTTAGCGACGGTTCCTGACATTGTCGCCCAGCTCGCTGCCCGTAAGGGCCCTGGTCAGTGCGTTGTTGGTTTTGCCGCCCAAACCGGTGAGATTGTCACGCCAGCGCTCAGTAAGCTCAAGCGCAAACAGTTAGACGTGATTGTCGCCAATCCGGTTGATAAACCCGGCAGCGGCTTTGGCAGCTTGGGCAATGAAGCAGTAATTTTGTCAGCGGATGGTAGGCAGAGACAGGTCGAGCATGGCAGCAAGCTAAACCTGGCCCACAAGCTCTATAGCTTTTTGCTAAAGTAACTTCTGTTAGCTGTTCCCCCTTGTTTCGGGCATTCCGCCAGCTTTGATAGATCGCTAGCTTTGACAGTTCGCTAGTTACCTTGAGGCGGTGCGCTCTGCTGAATGCTGTTAATCGTCTCAGAATCGGGCAGTAGCCGAATTTGATTGAGCGATTCGTCATCGCTGTTGCGCATTTCTATCAGCATGGCTTCTAGCGGCAGTACGCCAATGCTGATGGCTGCCCGCGCTTCAGGATTGCGCTCCCCTAGTTCAGTCAGCAGCGCCTCTAGATCTGAGCGAGAGAGAAACATTGGGAAAATAGTTTCCCCGTTATTTTGCTGTACCGGCGCTAGCGAACCATCCTCGAACCGGGCGAAAAACAGCGGGACACCGCCCTGATAGCCAGTGTTGAGTGCAGCGGCTTCGGTCGCTTCAGCTTCTTCAGGAACGTAGACGAGCTGTAGCGGCTGTTCGCTGTTAGCCTGAGTCTCTTGATAGAGTCGCTGCAAGTTAGTGACGCCGACGCGAGCATCAGGCGAAAACTCAGGGTTGGCCTCGTTGGCCCGAGCTAAAAAGGTCTCAGCATCCTGTTCGGTCATAAATACGTAGAGACTGGGCTGCTGTGGCTGACCTTCTTGAGAGCTAGAAAGCAAAATCAGACCGCTGTCATTGCCTAAGATGAAGACAGGCACGCTAGAAAGCTTTTCAGCGACTTGCTCCGCAGTCAGAGCAAACGCCGGATGAGCGGTTAGACCAGCGCTCAAAACACTGACTCCGATGACGCCTAAAGCCAAAGTTTGGTTTATAGCACGGCGAATAAAAGACTTCATAGATTTTCCTGATTCTGCAAAAATTGCACGTCTATCATGGGCCAGCCGCTGCCCAGCGCTCAAGTCCTAATGGACAATTAATAAACTGATCCGGTTTGTAAAGGCTATCGACTTTAAGCGAAAATTTAACTTGAGTCGAAGTTCAGGCGTATTTTTAGGCCCAAGCTCAGGCATATTTTAACTAAAGATCGGGATGACAGGATTCGAACCTGCGACATCCTGCTCCCAAAGCAGGCGCGCTACCAAGCTGCGCTACATCCCGGCCCCCAATGTAGCACGTTTGCAAGGCTTCTATCTCCACGTTCAAACCCATAAGTCTATCGTTGTGATAGTCCCTCCTATGATAAGTTCGGCCAATCATCCTATCGCCCAGCTTCCTGGCTTTACTGACTCTCAAGTCAAGCAGCTTGCTGCCTTCGGCATCTCTACCACTTTTGATCTGCTGCGCCAAGGCAACAGCCTCGTTCAGCGTCAGCAACTTTCATCGCAGCTCAGCATCAACATCAAACACATTAATAAGTGGACAGCCCTAGCGAACCTGGCCCGAATTCCGGGGGTGGGCTGTCAGCACTGTGGACTGCTGCTTCATGCCGGCGTGAGCACCCCGCAGCAGCTAGCGTCCATGAGCGTACAGCAGCTGCACCCTCAGCTACGCCGCTTTCAGGTGCAGCTGCTCAGGCGAGCTGATCTAGCCCCAGATACCGCTCAGGTAGCCGCCTGGATTCAGCAGGCTAAGCAGATAGTGCAGCGCTCTTGAGAAAGGTTGCTTAGTCTGGATACCAGAACATGCCTTTGATGCCCTCTGGGTCGGGCATGAAGCCCAGCTGCTTGTAAAAATTCACCACGTCGGGGTCGGCAAACAGGGTGACGTTGCTGATGTCTTCGCTGCGCAGCTTTTTGATGAGCTGTTTCATCAGCGCTTTGCCCAAACCCTTGCCCTGCGAGTCGGGGTGGACGACCACATCCCAAATGGTGGCGTTAAAGGCGTGGTCAGAGGTTGCCCGCGAAAACCCGATCAGGCGCTTGCGGTTGCCCTGCTGCTCCCACATGGTGATCACCAGGAAGCTGTTCTGAATGGCTTTGCGCACTTTGCGAATGGGGCGGCGCGACCAGCCTACCGCATCGCACAGCTCTTCTAGCTCGTAGAGATCGATGGTGCGATCAGTACTAAAAAATATGCGAGCGGTGGTGTCGGCGCTCGGGGCTTCGGCAAGGTAACCGGAAGAGGCTGTTTGCTGGGAAGCTGAAGCAACTTCAGAGATGGTAAACAGGCTTTTCCAGAAACCCATGCAGGCAAAGTAATGATTTCGTCAAGTTAAACAGAGCTTGATAGAAGTATATCCTTTGCCAGCTCACTTGATGGGCAAGGTTATCGGTAATGACTTCAGGAATGCGGATTAGCGTAGCGCAAATCTATCAAACTAAACCGATACAACCTAATGAATTGAGCCTGAAACCGGGCAAACTAAAGCGACTCTCAAAAGCTTATCAGCTGCTCTCCCAACATTCTCTCAAGCGGTCGGCTCCCTTATGGCATCTGGTTTAGATCCCTCTACTTTAGAGTTGCTTAAGCGCTTTAATAGGGCATTTCCTCAGTTCTATGAGCAGTTTGTAGGCAGCGATATTCAGCTGCAAAATCTGCGGCTGGCTTATCAGTTGTTTAGAACCAAAAAAGCGGTGATTGAGCTTTCTGCGGAGGGCGATCGCACTGCTCTACACTTTGCCTATCGCAATCAGTCGTTTTTACTCAGCGATATATTTGGCGTTTTAGCAGCGTACGGTCTGACTATT
>JBBSNR010000025.1:0-15241 GCA_038260635.1 Phormidesmidales cyanobacterium | reverse complement strand
GGGATGTGGTCTACCGCCCCACCAAATTCTTTTTTTTGCACCGCGCAGTGAGGACACCAGTAAGCGCCATACATTTTTGCGCCAGTAGCGCTCAGGTGATCAGCCAGCCGCGCTTCATACGAGTTGGGCAAAGTACTACAGCTAGAGAGCAGGGCCAGCGCAGCAAATCCGATGCGGGTGACGCGCAGACGACCAGATAGCCAATTTGATAAATCAACAGACGGATTTTTCACAGCCACCGCTTTTTCTTGCCGACAGTTTTTCCAAACAGCATCACAAGTTCAAATAGCATAAGTGCCACCGCGACTGAGTCACTAAAAAACCCTTTGCGGTATGTGAGCTAACAACTTACGGTTTAAAACTTAGCCATACTAGCTTGAAAAACTAAAGTTTGCTCAGCAGCCATCCGTACCGACCCACCCCGTACATCCACACTCCACAGAACCTGAGGAAGCTGGCAAAATAAGGGGCAAACCCTTTTCTCCAAAAATAGGTGACTGCGCAGCTCAGCCCCTTGGATTTTCGTAAGCGAGAGATCTGATGAATTTTCTTCAAAGCCTGCCGCCTTTTGGCCTTTTTATGCGATGGATCGCATCTGCGGCGATCGCTTTCCTGCTCACCAATAGCCTGTGGATCCTACCAGCAAGAGCCCAAGCGGCGCAGACCGCCCCCTCCCCCACCGCTCAATCTGCGGCGACCAGCGTCTTGTCAGCCGAAAGCTTCGTAGCTGAAGCCGTTCGCACCGTAGGCAGCGCTGTTGTCCGGATTGACACAGAGCGCACTGTGACGCGCAATGTACCAGACATGTTTTATGAAGATCCTTTCTTTCGGGGGCGCTTTGGTAGCGGGCCTAACCTGTTTCAAAATATCCCTCAAGAAGAGCGGCTGCGCGGCCAGGGATCAGGGTTCATCATCAGCGGCGGCGGCGATATTCTCACCAATGCTCACGTAGTCGATGGCACCGACCGGGTAACGGTTACGCTCAAAGACGGTCGCTCTTTTGAGGGCGTGGTCGAAGGGATTGACGATATCACCGATCTGGCGGTTATTCATATCAATGCGGGCAGTGAGGCGCTGCCAATCTCCAGGCTGGGTGATTCTGACCGGGTAGAAGTAGGTGACTGGGCGATCGCCGTTGGCAATCCACTCGGGCTAGACAACACCGTTACTTTAGGCATTGTCAGCACGCTCAAGCGATCCAGCGCAGCGGTCGGCATTCCCGATAAGCGGATCGATTTTATTCAAACTGACGCGGCGATTAACCCTGGCAACTCGGGTGGCCCGCTGCTCAATGCCAAAGGCGAAGTGATTGGCATTAACACGGCTATTCGCGCCGATGCCAATGGCATCGGCTTTGCCATCCCGATCAATAAGGCAAAAGCCGTCCAGGCGCGTTTGGCGCGGGGCGAGCGCATCGCCCATCCCTATCTGGGCGTGCAGATTGCCACCCTCACCCCCGATATGGCTCGGCTAAATAATGAAGACCCTAACAGCGCTATCAAACTGCCCGAGACCGATGGGGTGTTGGTCGTGCGAGTATTGCCTAATACGCCAGCAGCCAAGGCCGGTCTGCGGCGCGGCGATGTGATTGTCGCAGTTGCTGGCAAGCCTGTGAGAAGGGCCGATCAGCTCCAAACTCGGGTTGATCAGGTGAAGGTAGGCGATGCCTTGGAAGTGACGCTGCAAAGGGGCGATCGCACCCAGCAGTTCTCAGTCGAAACCGCCGATCTCTCCACCCAAGATGCTTAAACGCTTAGAGTAGCTGCTCATTCATCTTTCAATGAACTTCAAAAAAGCCCTGCCGTTGATATCAACAGCAGGGCTTACTTATTAAATACAAAGACACAGATTGCCAAACGCTATAGCGTCTCGCTCTTGTCGTCGATCAGGCCATCGCCACCCACTAGCGGAGACGGCGAATTGCCATTGCTCTCAGCCGCTTTGGGCTCACCGCCAACCATCCCGTCGCCAGCAATCAGGTCTAAGCCACCTTCGCGGTCATAGGCCCTAGCCGTGCGGTCATCAAGCACCATGTCTTGCAGCGCCAGGTCGTTGTCTAGAAACGTCCCGTCAAAAGACGTGTCAATCTCTGGGGAAGAAGGCTCCTCGTAGGCATTGAAGCCGGTGCCCGCCGGGATCAAGCGACCGATGATCACGTTTTCCTTGAGTCCCCTTAGCCAGTCAGACTTGCCTTGAATAGCGGCTTCAGTCAGCACCCGAGTGGTCTCTTGGAAGCTAGCCGCCGAGATAAAGCTGTCGGTATTCAGCGAAGCCTTGGTGATACCCAGCAGTACTGGCGTGTAGTCAGCTGGAGCCATGCCGGTAATCGACATGGCTTCATTGACCTGCTCTAGCTGGCGAATCTCTACTAGCTCGCCCGGCAACATCGTGGTATCGCCGCCGTCTTCTAACCGCGCCTTAGAGGTCATCTGCCGCACAATCACTTCAATGTGCTTGTCAGAAATATCGATCCCCTGAGACTGGTACACCGACTGCACCTCATTCACCAGAAACGTCTGTACTCTCTCCAGGCTGAGCATAGAGGCTTCGTGAGTGCCTTTGTGTTCGCGGTAATACTTGAAGAATATCTCCAAGATCTGGTGGGGGTTGGAAGGGCCATCGGTCAACGGCTCACCTACGTCTACTTTCTGACCATCGCCGACGACCAGGTTTTGTCCTGGCGTCACCGGGTAGTCAGCTACCACCCCGTCGCTTTCGATCACTTTGATTTCAACAGTTTCATCGTCGGCGTACACGACTTGGGCAGTGCCCGCTCGCTCCGCCAAAATGCATGATTCCTTGGGTTTTCGGGCTTCTAACAGCTCCTCAATTCGCGGTAGGCCCTGAATGATATCGCCGGTCTTAGCGCGTTCAAAGACCAGGAGTACCAGACCATCACCGCGCTGAACCAGGTCGCCGTTTTCAATGTGCAAGACCGCACCGGTCGACACTCGGTAAGGGCGCGCGATTCGCAGCACCATCTGGTTGTCGCTCACCTCAACTACCTGACCCGATTCTGAAGCCCGCACGCCTTCAGCGATTTCGGTATCGTCTACCAGCAAATCGCCTTCGGTCACTTTGGGCGCGTTGCCCTGAGTATCAATCACGACCCGATCAGCGTCACGCACCACCAGTATTCGGCGCACCGCTTCTAGATCTTCTCGAATACCGCGAACTTGTCCCGTTTCCTTACATTGGATTTCGGTGCGGGCAATCACCGCTCCAGGCTCAATTTCATCGCCATCGTTCACCAGCAAGCGAGTTCTGGTGCTGCCTTGAGTCTGGTCGGCTTCAATGTCGCGGCGGACAACCAGCGTTTCTAAAATCACTAGCTGTAGTCGCTTAGCGGCATCTTCGTCTTCACTGTCGGCTTTCAGCTCAATGTCAGCCGTCAGCTGAGAGCCCCCTTCGTCAATTTCCAACACCAGCTGAGTGCGCAAGATCTCCAGGCCCTCTACTGACTTCACGCGCTCGCCGTCTTTATAGAGCAATCGCTGAATGGCCCTCAGGCGAATGGTTTTGTCATCGCTGTCGCTGACTGAGTCCTGACTGGGTACTTTTGCCGTATCAGCCACTTCAAATTCCTGCACGGGACGTAGCAGTAGCGCCGCCCCTTCAGGTGTTTCGACGTACTCCACATAGCGCAGCGCGTCAGCCACAACACCTGGCATCACCTCTTCACCAGCGCTGACAATGGTGCCATTTTTGCTGTCGGCATCATCTGGGCTGTCAACCATGTGAATATCGCCAGGGCGAATCACAATTTCGCGCAGGATGTCGTTTTTCTGAGTGACTTCTACCACACCGCTGGTCTGGCAGAAAATGTCTTTGACGACTTCTGTACCCGCTTCCACAAACTGACCGTCTTCTACCGTCAGCAGGGAGATGTCTTTGTTGACCTCGTGAGCCTCTTCAGGGATCCAAAGCAGGGTGCCGCCCTTGGTGACTTCGTAGCCTGTTTTGGCTTTGCCGCGCTTGGAGACTTCTACGCCAGCAAACTTGATGATGCCGCCGGTTTGGGTGCGGAAGGTGTCGTCTACCAGTTCGGCTACAACCTGACCGCTGGTGACTTTAGTGCCAGGGGTAGCGTTGAGCGAAAATCGCTGGCCGTTGGCGGTGTTGAGGAAGTAGTGCTCGCGGCCCTGGCCACTTTCGACGATCACTTCTGATTTGTCGAGCAGCACTGAGGCAGTGATGATTTCTACCTCACGACCGCCTTTGCCATCGGTGGAGGTGTTGGTCAGTCGGACGATGCCGCCGCGCTCAGTGATTAGCTTGGTTTCTGCGAGGACGCCCTCTGCTTCAATGCGATCGCCATTCTTGACAATCGGCTCCGCCCCCGGCGGCAGGTTATACACCTCGCCCGAGAGCACCCACAGCAGTCCGCCCCGCTGAGCCAGGCGCGTCATATTGCCCTGCCGGTCAGTTTTCTCTTCCTGCACCAAGCCCGCAAAGATCACTTCACCCGAGAGGTCAGAGGTCACGTCCTTACTGGCTTTTTCAGTCACCTTACGGACCCGGCTAGTGCTGGGCATCTCGGCAATCATGTCGCCCTTTTTCAGCTCGTCGCCCGCTTTGGCAAACAAAATCGCGCCCTGCGGTAGAGAAACCGAATATTCCTTGCCATTGGCCTCTATGGCAATTTGGTTATTAGATTCCATCACCAGCGCGTCTTCACCGTGGCGAGTGCGAAACGGACGGCTGCGAATGTCGCTAGGAATGCGAATGGTGCCAGCTCGCTTGGCCCGCACTTGAGGCGCGAGTTCACCAGTAAAGGTACCGCCCGTGTGGAAGGTGCGCATGGTCAGCTGCGTACCCGGTTCACCAATTGACTGGGCGGCAATGATGCCGACGGCTTCACCCAAATCCACCATGTGAGAATGCGCCAGGCTCCAGCCGTAGCAGTGCTGACATACAGAGCGAGCAGCCTCGCAGGTCAGGGCTGAACGAGCCTTGACCTCTTTGACCTTAGCTGCACCGATGGCTTTGGTCAGATCATCGGTAATGGCCTGATTGCGAGCGACAATCACTTCGCCCGTTTTCGGATGCAGCACATCTTCTGCCGGTACGCGGCCCAGCAAACGATCCTTCAGCGGAATCAGAACCCGCTCACCGTCAGTCATTGGCCGAACTGGAATGTAGCGGTCGGTGCCACAGTCAATTTCGCGGACGATTACATCCTGCGAAACATCCACCAAGCGGCGGGTGAGGTAGCCTGAGTCGGCAGTTCGCAGGGCGGTATCAACCAGGCCCTTGCGCGCGCCATAGGAGGAGATAATGTACTCGGTTACGGTCAGACCTTCTCGGAAGTTAGTCTTAATCGGTAGGTCAATAATTTCCCCTTGAGGGTTAGCCATCAGGCCGCGCATACCGACCAACTGACGCACCTGGGAAATGTTTCCCCGCGCCCCCGAGTTGGACATCATATAGACTGAGTTCAAAGGGTTGTGGTCACGGAAGTTCTCCACCACTTTGTCTTTCAGGTGTTCGCTGGTTTCGTTCCAGGTATCAATTACCTTTTGAAACCGCTCTACCTCAGTGATTTCTCCTCGGGTGTAGCGCTCTTCGGTGTCGCGAATCTCGGTTTCGGCTGACTCTAGCATTGCCTTTTTGCTGGGCGGCACCTGCAAGTCGTCCACACTAATAGATACGCCTGCTCGGGTCGCGTACTTAAAGCCTAAGCTCTTAATTTCATCGGCCATCTGAGCAGTGCGGGCCGTACCGTAATGCTCAAAAGACCATGAAACCAGATTCTTTAGCTGCTTTTTGTCAATAACTCGGTTTCTAAATACAACGGGTTTAGCTGCGCCTTGCTCTGTCATGCCTTGTTTTGTCCCTTAAACGCTTTTGCTGCTGTCGTGATTTTTTCTAATGCATTATTGTGGCGCTGCGACTTTCTTTCACAGCGCCACCGCTGGCCTATTGAGCCAATGCTCCTAATACTGCGTGGTTGTAAATAATGCGCCCAGGCGTAGTTTCTACGTATTGAGAAATTACGTCGCCCGATTCGTCTTCTCGCACCCGGCGGAATTTGTAGACTTTGGTGGTAGCACCGCTGTCGTCGGTGGTGACTTCTACGGGCTCAGTGTCGTCTTCGTCGGTTTCTACCTGGCCGTCAAAGCGCAACCAGACTTTGGCGTGAATATCGACGTTGCCTTGCTCGTAGGCAGCGATCGCATCCTCCATACTGGAAAAATAGCGACCTGATCCTTCCTGCTTATCTGGGTTGTCCGCCGTCAGGTAGTAGCAGCCCAATACCATATCCTGACTCGGCGTAATAATTGGCCGACCCGTTGCTGGTGAGAGTATGTTGTTAGAAGCGAGCATCAGCAGCCTCGCCTCTGCCTGCGCCTCTAGTGAGAGAGGCACATGCACCGCCATCTGGTCGCCGTCGAAATCAGCGTTGAAAGCTGGACAGACCAGCGGGTGCAGCTGAATAGCCCGACCCTCTACCATGATCGGTTCAAACGCCTGAATGCCCAGTCGGTGCAATGTTGGGGCCCGGTTGAGCATTACCGGGTGGTTTTCAATCACTTCTTCTAGCACTTCCCAAACGCTGGGATCGTTACGCTGAATAAGCTTTTTAGCCGCTTTGATGTTGTTAACCAGGCCCTGGCGGATCAACCGATGAATCACAAAAGGCTGAAATAGCTCAATAGCCATCTCTCTCGGTAAGCCACACTGATGAATTTTCAGATTTGGCCCAACCACAATCACGGAACGGCCAGAGTAGTCCACCCGCTTACCTAGCAGGTTTTGGCGGAACCGGCCCTGCTTACCCTCAATGATGTCAGAGAGAGACTTCAGCGGTCGGTTGTTAGCTCCAACCACTGTGCGGCCCCGACGACCGTTATCAATCAGCGCGTCTACAGCCTCTTGCAGCATCCGCTTTTCGTTGCGGACGATAATTTCAGGTGCCAAAATTTCCTGTAGTCGGGCCAGACGGTTGTTTCGGTTGATCACCCGGCGATACAGATCGTTCAGGTCCGAGGTAGCAAAACGGCCACCGTCTAGCTGTACCATTGGCCGCAGATCTGGCGGAATCACCGGAATCACGTCCAGCACCATCCAGTCAGGCTTAGAGCCAGTCGCGACAAAGTTATCCACCACCCGCAGTCGCTTGATCAACTTGGCCCGCTTTTGCCCTTTAGAAGTGGCAATGGTGTCTCGCAACTGCTCGGCAGTCTCTTCAAGCTGTAGATCTTCCAGCAGCCGCTTCAGTGCTTCGGCTCCGATTCCAACTTCAATGCCAGCCAGCTGAGAATCTTCGTCGTACAGCTGATCTTCAATCTCCATCCACTGGTCTTCACTCAGCAGCTGTTTGTAAGTGAGATTGTCGGCATTGCCTGGGTCTAGCACTACATAGGCATTAAAGTAGACAATCTGCTCTACATCCCGCAGCGGCATATCCAACAGAATCGCAATATAGCTAGGGATGCCCTTGAGATACCAAACGTGGGCTACCGGTGCAGCTAGTTTGATATAACCCATACGGTGACGACGCACCCTGGATTCAGTCACCTCAACGCCGCAGCGCTCGCACACAATGCCCCGGTGACGCACTCGTTTGTATTTGCCACAGTGACACTCCCAGTCTTTGGCGGGGCCAAAAATTCGCTCACAAAACAGCCCGTCCATCTCTGGCTTGAGCGTTCTGTAGTTAATTGTCTCCGGCTTGGTAACTTCACCGACGACTGTGCCATTAGGCAAGGTTCGCTCGCCCCACTGACGGATTCGCTCCGGCGAGGCCAAGCCGATCTTGACGTAGTCAAACCGCTGTTCTACTTTTGGCATCCTTTCATTCCCTTACAACTTGACTGAATCTAAATATCTTTACGACTGAGTAGGGTAGAAGTGGCTGACGAGCAACTACTCACCGAACAGCTTTAAGTGGCTATCTACCCTAACGTCAGCTAATGCTCTGCTAGGCCTAAAAAGGCTTACAACAACGGCTGCTCCTCAGGCTTTTCAGCAGGTGACTCTTCCCGAGCTACCGATTCATAAGTCGGTCGTGACGGCGTTCTGCGATTACCCACATCAGCCATCAGGTCTACCTCGCTATCGCGGCTCGTACCGTCTTCCTGGGTATCTAGCTTGTGTACCGCAATATCCAGACACAGCGACTGTAGCTCTCGCATCAATACTTTGAACGACTCTGGCGTACCTGGGCGAGGGATTGCTTTGCCTTTAACGATCGCATTTAGCGCCTCATTCCGGCCCTGCATATCATCAGACTTCACCGTCAGCAGTTCCTGCAAAGTGTAGGCCGCGCCAAAAGCTTCTAGCGCCCACACCTCCATCTCACCAAAGCGCTGCCCCCCTTGCTGAGCTTTACCACCCAAAGGCTGCTGAGTCACCAGCGAGTAAGGCCCAGTAGAACGGGCGTGAATCTTATCGTCTACCAGGTGTACCAGCTTCAGCATGTAGGCCTGACCCACCGTTACCGGCTGATCAAACGGCTCCCCTGAGCGCCCGTCGTACAGCTGAATTTTGCCAGGGTTGTCAGGGTTAAAGATCCAATCTTTACCGGTTATCTCCCTAGCCTCTTGCAGCTTGCCATGAGTGGTATTTTTAGACGCTTCCTCACCATACATCTCGTCAAACGGCGTCACCTTAAAGCGGGCGTCGAGGTTTTGTCCGGCCCAGCCTAGCAAACACTCAAACACTTGACCCACGTTCATTCGCGAGGGCACACCCAAAGGATTCAACACAATGTCAATCGGCGTTCCGTCAGGCAGGTAAGGCATATCTTCCACTGGCAGAATCCGGGAAATAATTCCTTTATTGCCGTGGCGACCCGCCATCTTGTCGCCCACCTGAATTTTGCGTTTCTGAGCCACATAAACCCGCACTACCATGTTGGCACCGGGGGGCAGTTCATCGCCTTGCTCACGGGTAAACACTCGCACATCTACTACGCGGCCCTTTTCGCCGTTAGGCACTCGCAGCGAGTTATCGCGGACATCTCGCGCTTTTTCACCAAAGATTGCTCGCAGCAGCTTTTCTTCTGGGGGCTGGTCAGACTCACCTTTGGGCGTTACCTTGCCGACCAAAATGTCACCCGAGCTCACCCAGGCTCCGATGCGAATAATGCCAGTTTCATCTAGCTGTCGCAGCGCGTCCTCACCCACGTTAGGAATCTCGCGCGTAATCTCCTCTGGCCCCAGCTTGGTCTGACGGGCCTCAATCTCATACTTCTCGATATGGATTGAGGTGTAGACGTCCTCGATAACCAGCCGTTCACTCAGTAAGATAGCGTCTTCGTAGTTGTAGCCCTCCCAAGGCATGTATGTGATTAGTACATTCTGCCCCAGCGCAATCTCGCCGCCTTCGGTCGCCGAGCCATCGCCCATTACCTGACCAGCAGCAACCTGATCCCCTTCAAACACCAGTGGCCTTTGGTTAAGGCAGGTATCCTGGTTAGAGCGCTGATATTTTTGCAGCTCGTAAGCGTGCTCTTTACCTTCGGTGTCGCGCACTTTGATCCAGTTGGCATCGACATAGCTGACTGTGCCGTCTGTACGGCTGATGATCACCATGCCAGAGTCGCGAGCCGCTTGAGCTTCTAGCCCAGTGCCCACCAGCGGACGCTCAGGCCGCAGTAGAGGCACCGCCTGTCGCTGCATGTTTGAGCCCATCAGCGCACGGTTAGCGTCATCGTGCTCTAAAAACGGAATGAGCGAGGTCGCGACCGAAATAATCTGCACGGGCGAAACCGCCACATAGTCCACCTCGGTAGGCGCTGTCACCGTAAAGTCTTGGCGATAGCGCACCGGCACTGACTCGCCCAAGATATTGTTATCGGCATCAATTGGCACGTCTCCAGGGGCGACCCGCAGATCATCTTCTTCATCAGCAGTCATGTATACCGCTGGCTTGTCTTTGATGATTTGGCCATTGACAACTGGGAAGAAGGGCGTCTCAATGAAGCCGAAATCATTTACCCGAGCGTGAGTAGCTAGAGAGCCAATCAATCCAGCGTTTGGGCCTTCAGGTGTCTCAATCGGACAGATACGACCGTGGTGCGAAGGGTGAATATCTCGCACGGCAAAGCCTGCCCGCTCGCGGGTGAGTCCGCCTGGGCCGAGTGCGCTGATCCGACGCTTATGAGTCAGCTCCGCCAGCGGATTGGTCTGATCCATAAATTGGGATAGCTGACTGGAGCCGAAGAACTCTTTGATAGCAGCCACTAGCGGCTTGGGGTTTACGAGCGATGCTGGCGTCAGCGAATCAGCATCAGAAACGGTCATCCGCTCGCGGATGATTCGCTCTAAGCGGTTAAGGCCAACTCGCACCTGGTTTTGCAGTAGCTCACCGACTGAGCGCACTCGGCGGTTGCCCAAGTGGTCGATATCATCAGGGTTCCCAATGTCGAATTCGAGGTTGATGAGGTAATCGATGGCCGAAACGATGTCTTGAGGGGTTAGTACCCTGGTAGATTCAGGAATGTTCAGGCGCAGCTTGCGGTTGAGCTTGTGGCGACCTACCTTGCCGAGGTCGTAGCGCTTAGGGTCAAAGAAGCGAGAGTCGAGCAGCTGTTGGCCGCCATTGACTGTCGGTGGCTCGCCGGGACGCAGCTTACGGTATAGCTCTAGCAGCGCTTCTTCTTCGCTAAATTGACCTTCTTTTTCGATGGTTTTTTGGAAGTACTCTGGGTGACGCAGTGAGTCGAAGATCTCGCCATCACTGAGTCCTAATGATTTTAAGAGCACTTGGGCAGAGAGCTTACGAGTTTTGTCAATCCGCACCCAGACCAAGTCATTTTTATCGGTTTCAAACTTTAGCCAGGCTCCCCGGTTAGGAATCAGGTTAGCAGTGTATGTCCGGCGGCCATGCTTATCGGTCTCGGCCTTGTAATACACACCAGGGCTACGCACAATCTGATTGACGATGACGCGCTCAGCACCGTTAATGATAAAGGTGCCTCGATCCGTCATCAGCGGCAGGTCACCAATGAAGACTTCCTGCTCTTTGATCTCCCCAGTTTCTTTGTTGATTAGCCGGGTCGGCACGTACATTTGCACGGAGTAGGTGCTGTCACGTCGCTTGGCCTCGTCTACCATATATTTGGGAGCTTTCAGCCGGTAGTCTCTACCTAAAAAGTGCAGCTCTAGCTTGCCCGTGTAGTCAGTGATTGGCGAGAAGCTTTCTAGCTCTTCAACAAGGCCTTCTGACAAAAACCAGCGGAAGCTCGCCCGTTGAATCTCGACGAGATCGGGGAGCTGGTGGACTGGCGTCTGATTGACGGCAGGATTGAGAGTAGGATCGATAGTGGCAAGCGTAGTAAAGTCAGTCATGCGTTTCCTCAAAGTCGCGCCGAGCAGGGCAAGTGTGTAGACAGCAGGGTTTTGCTAGAGAGGCGTAGGCCTATAGCGTGAGAGCACAGGGCTCAATGTGATACCGAGAAAATGGAGGCCTCAGAGTACTGAATAACTTCACGGATGAAACTATCAGGTAGCGCTTTGGACTGTGACATGAGTTAGAAAAGAGTCGTTGACAAAGCGGCTGAGCCCTGAGCAGTGCATTTTCTAGGCGGTGCTTATCGGGGGCGATTCTTGATCGAGCAGGTTCAGCTCCAGCATCAGCCGCGCCTTTTGAGACATACGTGCAAGTATCGGCCTGCTAGCTGGCCCCAAACACAAAAATGTTAAAAATTCTAAATTCACTCGCAATTGAGAGGGAAAGTCAGGAAAATTCAAGAGCAGGCGCAGGGGATGGTGGGGCAATAAGAATGAGGACTGTCTGACAGAGTGGCTGTCAAAAATCCTGTATTCATTGGCAGGAGAAACGTATAGACGTTTTCGATAGAGCAGCCAGGCCAGAAGTCGGGTCAAAGAATATAGAAATATTTTTCAGTTTATCCATCATAGGCTAAATTTGGATCTTAAAAATATCAGATTGTCAAGATGGCTGAGCTGAATCGACGCAATCAACTTCTCCAACTGTAAGGAAAAGGGCAAAGCCTATTAACTGGTCTCTACGTCCCTGCGCAGATGGCCTCTTCAGAGACTAGCTCGATTGGCAATTGAAACAGTCGCTGGGCATTTCGGGTCGTCTGCTGAGCGAGTACCTCTAGAGAAACTTCTCTGAGTTCTGCCACGTGCTCTGCTACATGGCGAACAAAAGCAGGTTGATTGCGTTTTTCTTTGCGCTTGGGCACAGGCGATAGAAAGGGACAGTCCGTCTCTATTAAAAGGCGATCGCTCGGTACCATTTGCGCAGATGCTTTGACCTGAGCCGCATTTTTGAAGGTGACAATACCGCTAAAACTGATGAAAAAACCGAGATCTAAGAACTGTTGAGTTTCTGCTGGGCTACCGGTCCAGCAGTGCATTACGCCAGCAACGCGGCCTCGTTCCTGGCAAAATTCTCCGAGCAGTTCTGCCATCTCCGCTGCGGCATCCCGGCAGTGAATAATTACCGGCAGGTCCAAAGACTGCGCCACCGACAGCTGCGCTGCAAAAGCCTGCTTTTGCAGCGCTTTATCGTCTGCCTTGAAAAAATCTAAGCCCATTTCGCCAATGGCAACCACTTTTGGCTCAGAGGCAGCTAGCTGAGCAATCTGCGCTGCGGTTCCCTCTGTCCATTTGTCCATATCTAGGGGATGTAGCCCCACAGCAATGGATACTTCCGGATAGCGCTGAGCGATCGCCTGAATTTTTGGAAACTCAGCAGGCTCAACGCAGGAGTGAACTAGATGAGCGACACCCGCCTCTCGCCAAGCGCAAGCAACCTCATCCCTGTCGATATCAAAAGAATCGAAATTGATGTGGACGTGAGTATCAACTAGGCGCATCAACCTATCGGTATGGGAAGAAAAACAGTCAGCAGCAAAAAATCGGTGGGAAAATCAGGGATTATTCCAGGGAGCAGCTTCAATCCTATCGATCAAGAAATACTACCTAGAAAAGCAATCCTCAGGCGCTTGTGGCCTGTTCACGTGCCTTCATAGCATGGGCCAATCGAGACTTACGCCTAGCGCCCGCATTGCGATGCAAAACCCCTCGCTTTACCGCTTTATCAATTTTGCTAAAAGCGGCAGACATACTTTCTTGTACGAGCTTACCGCTCTCTTCAGAGGGATTGGTCTCGTAGGTTGCCAGTGCTTCGTTGTACCGCTTGGTCAGCGTTTTCACAGCCGACTTGTACGCTTTATTACGCAAGCGATTCCGCTCTGCAACTCGAATACGTTTAATCGCAGATTTAGTATTTGCCACGGCTCGCCCTTAAAAATCAACTAGATGTAAGACTATCAGAACTAGCAATCATAACACGAAAATTTCATGTATGACATATAAAGTATTCGCGAGGAGGCCTTGTAGGTGTTGGCAAAGGGTTTGACCTGTTCCAGCCGCCATCGAAATTCTCCCCCAGAACAGATCTCCATCAGAATTCCACGCTAAGCTGGTGGATATCTTACGAGACGGGCAGCCCATTTGAACTCATATAGCTTAGATTAGTTAGATCATTTCTTCCCAGTCGAAAAGAAACAGGCCAGTCGGAAGAGACAGGGCAATCGCCCGATGCTGTCACCACACTTCTCCCCACATGCTGCGAATTATCAATCAGCTGAGTGAAGCTAGAGTAGAGCTACGGCGCATCTGCGATCGCACCCACGATATCCAGGTCGCCGATAAAGAAGCCGCCGTTCGTGAGATTGTCGAGGCAGTCAGACAGCGTGGCGACGAAGCGGTGCTGCACTACACCGAAAAGTTTGACCATCAGCGACTGACCGCTGAAACTCTTAGGATAGACGGCGCTCAGCTAGATGCCGCCTACCAGCAAATTTCTCAAGATCTACTGAAGGCAATTCAAAAAGCCTGCAAAAATATCGAGCGATTCCATCGCCAGCGTCTGCCTAAAAGCTGGATCACCTTTGAAGACGATGGTGTAGTGCTGGGCAAACGCTACATGCCTGTTGCAAGGGCGGGCATCTATGTACCTGGTGGGCGAGCTAGCTACCCTAGTACGGTAATGATGAATGCTATTCCTGCTCGCGTGGCCGGGGTCTCCCGAATTGTCATGGTGACCCCCAATGGGGCTGGCAACGGCACTGGCAGCACTCTGAGCCCGGCAGTCTTGGTGGCCGCTCAAGAGGCCGGTATTCAAGAGATTTATCAGGTGGGTGGGGCTCAGGCGATCGCCGCCCTCGCCTACGGCACTGCCACCATTCCCAACGTCGATGTGATTACGGGCCCAGGCAATATCTATGTCACTCTAGCCAAAAAGCAGGTATACGGCACAGTGGGCATTGACTCCTTAGCGGGGCCTTCGGAGGTGCTCGTGATAGCCGACCATACGGCTAATCCGGTCCATGTAGCCGCCGACCTGCTGGCCCAAGCCGAACACGACCCGATGGCAGCCGCTATTTTGATCACCACCGATGCCGCTATTGCCAAAGCCGTCGTCAGCGAAGTCAGTCGTCAGCTCGATCAGCATCCGCGCCAAACCTCGACCGAGAAAGCGATCGCTCACTACGGACTGGCCATTGTCGTCAATGACCTGGCAACAGCCGCTCAGCTTTCAGACATCTTCGCCCCCGAACACTTAGAGCTAGAAATCGAAAATCCGTGGGAACTGCTACCCAGCATTCACCAGGCCGGCGCGATCTTCTTAGGCCACGACACCCCAGAAGCCGTGGGCGACTACATCGCCGGCCCCAACCACACCCTGCCGACCTCTGGCGCTGCCCGCTACGCCTCTCCGCTCAGCACAGAGACCTTCATGAAGCACACCAGCCTGGTGCAGTACACCCGCTCCGCCCTGTCAGGGGTTGCCGCTGATATTGACGTTCTGACCCAAGCTGAAGGCCTCCCCTCCCACGGCGACTCCGTCAGACTGCGAGTAGAAGGCCGCGACTGAAACCTCTTCTGATAGCTTCGGCCACAGCATTTAAATACGGCCCAAATCTTTGGGGTAGTCGTCTAAAAAATCCTTATTCTCTGCGATCCACTGGACAATCGCCTTGGCAATGGATGACTTCTGGCGAATAGCCCGCAGAGCTCTCTCCACGTCCAATTGCTCAGCGGTCTCAGGATGGGAGAGATCAAACATCCCGGTTGTCACCAAATCGATCACCCCAAACTCAGGCTCCATATAGGTGAACGTATCTAAGAAAAACAGTGCGCTTTTCCAGCAGGGCGGGCTGATCTTGAGTTCTTCGTTGGTTGTCCACATTGTATTCACCGCACATATCCTCTTTTAAGCCTGGTGTGTAGGCGCTGTTGCAAACTTTGCTCTG
>JBBSNR010000024.1:0-15543 GCA_038260635.1 Phormidesmidales cyanobacterium | reverse complement strand
CGGCACAACTCAACAGTTTTTTGCGGGTGGGCTGACCGCTGAGCTTAAAACGCTTAAACTGGCTCAGCAGATTTGCGATGCCGACATCGTCACCTACCGGCAGATTGAAAAAGACAGGTTGTTTTTAGATCAGGTGCTCGCTGATCAGCGCTATCAGGACTGCATTTTTGTAATCAGCTGGGGGTTTGATGTGCCTCGGCTGGTGGAGCGACTGGGCGATCGCTTCACGGTCTATCACGCTCACAGCGCTGGCTATGGCTTCAGAATTCCGCCGCGAGTGCCGATTATCACCGTCAGCCGCAACACCATGGGCTACTGGGGCGAAAAAGCGCTGGGATCGCTGATTTACTATCTTCCCAACGAAATCTCACCGGCTTTTGAAAACCGTCAGCTGCCCCGAGATATCGATGTGTTAGTCCAGACACGAAAATCGTCTGAATACCTGCTGCGGCAGCTAGTTCCGGCCCTACAGCAGCAGTGCAACGTCGTCCTTTTAGACAGCTATGTAGAAGATCTTGTGGGCTTGTTTAACCAGACCAAAGTCTATCTTTATGACTCTGCCGAATACTGGGGGCGATATCGCCTGACCGAAGGCTTTGGCCTGCCGCCGATGGAAGCGCTGGCCTGTGGCTGTCAGGTCTTCTCTAGTGTGAATCATGCCCTGGCTGACTACCTGGACCCTGGCTTTAACTGCCATAAAATAGCAGGCTATGCCACCGGCTACGACACTCAACGGATTTTGCAAACTGTCAAAAACTGGCAGAGCGATCCCCCGAGTAGCCTTTTGCCCCACGACTTTGCGCCTTACCGGGCTGAGCAACTGGTGCCGCGCCTGCGCACTATTTTGCAGGAGATCAACGCTTTCTTTGACTGTCAGGATCAGTGGCAGAGCGATATTCCTCAGCTAACTCGCCGCCGCGTCGCCTATCTGACGCTGAAGCGCATAGCCGCCAAAATTAGCCGCCAAAGTTAGCTGCCAGAATTAGCCACCAAAATACAGTGGCCAGAATACAGGGACCTAACTGTGGATACTGCTTAGATTTGTACAAGCTTCATACAGCTAGGCCCATATATTGATTGAAACCTCAAAACTGATCTGAAATCTATCAAGATAAGTTGTTACGCTTGTGAGGCAGGTATCAACTGGGTAGCCCAACACTCTTTGGCAGTAGGGTCTACAAATTTGGCTTGATTTTTGAGATTCCCCTCCAAAAATGATGGGAATACTCACTCTATGTTTCTCTTTAGCTGTAAGAATGGCTTCTTCTAAATCTGCTGTGATTGAGCGCCTGAGCGATCGCTACGAAATCTTGCAGCCGATTGGAGATCCCGTTGGCTACCAGCAGCTGCTCGCTAACGATATGCAGCAGCAGCGCCCGGTCGTGATTAAGTCACTCACTGTAGAAGAAAATACATCGGCTGAAGATATTAGCTGTTTTGAACGAGAGATTGAGCTGCTCAAATCGCTGCACCACCCTACGATTCCGCGCTGTCTGGAGTCTTTTACCGTAACGACGCCCAGCGGCAAGGGGCTGGTCTTAGTGCAGGCTCACACGGGCGGTCAGACCCTGGCTCAGCTGTTGTCTACCGGGCAACCCTACCTGGAGGCCGAGATCAAGGCGATCGCCAAGCAGCTGTTGCAGAGCTTGGTCTATCTTCACAGCAGCGGGCTCTTACACAGAGATATTAGACCCGACAATATTATTCTCGCTAGCCGTGCTGCCGAGAGCCGAGTCTCCTGGCTCAACTTGGGCACGGTTCAATACGTTCAGGTGCAGCGCCCGGACACGCTAGTGGGCACCTATGGCTACATGCCACCAGAGCAGGTAGGCGGACAGGCAACTTTTGCTTCAGACCTCTATAGCCTGGGGGCCACCCTCATCTATTTGGCGACGGGCTGTCACTTGGGCGAGCTGCCCGGCAATGGTCTTAAGGCGCAGTTTGCCTGCGCCCCAACGCGACTCAGCCCCAATTTTCAGCGGTGGCTCAACTGGCTGATTAAGCCTGCCGTTGGCGATCGCCCCAGCTCAGCTCAACAGGCGCTCGCAGCGCTTAACCGTCTGCCTTTAGCAATGGCTAAGCAGCGGTTTAAACAGCGTTGGCAGCCTGCTAGAGCCCAGACCAGGCCCGTGCCCATTACCCCCAGCGCTCAGACGCGCTCCCAGCCCTTTTTCACGCAGATCAAAGCCGCTAAAAAGTCCCGGTCTCTAGAGCTGATCGTGCCGCCTGTGGGTCTGCGCTCTGCCCACTGCAAGCGAGCCCTGTTGCCTCTGCTGATGGGGGGTGCGCTTCTGGGCCTGGCGATCTATTTGATCACGCTGCTAAATTTTTCTCCAGCGATGTCCAGCGCTAGAGATATGGCGGCTCTTGCCGCTGCCTGTTTGGCAGGGGTGGGCTGTCTCTACAGCCTTCGTTTTCTTAAAAGCGGTCTTGCCTTGCTGAACCGCCATCTCTTCCGGCAGGTCTACATTCAGCTAGAAGCGGACGTTTTGCTGATTGCCTACAAGTACTGGCTGCGATCGCCCGTTTACATCGTCAATACCAGGCGAGAAGACATCTACAGCATCAGCGCCCTACCCAACGGCGAAGCCCTGCGCATTTTGACCCACCGCAACCGCACCCAAGACCGCTGTGGCTGCTACAAACTCGCCGTCAGCGATGGCGCACTCAGCCACCGCGATATTCGCTGGCTCACCTCCCTGCTTAACGACTGGCGGCATCAGCCTGGCAGTTGCCCTAATCGTTAGCGCTAGCCGCAGCGACCAAATAATCTACTAGCTCAGCAAACCCCTGCCCGGCTGCGGCTGTCGTCAAGTAGGCTGGCTGGTGAGCCAATACCGATAGATACTCGCCTACATTGGCAACGCCGACCGAATGCGGAAACTGCTCAGCATCAAACAAACTTTCGTCATTGGGGCTGTCGCCGACCGTCACGACTGTCGCTGCTGATATATCAGGAAACTGCTGCTGAAGCACTTGCTTAAGTCCAGCGGCCTTATTTTGCTCAACCCGTTTGAGATGGCACTGCACATTGCTGTAGGTAAAGCCCACGGCCCGATCAGCGCAGATTTCCTGCATCCAATCTAGATCTTTGCTGGTCAGCCCAGCGATATCAAAAGTCCAATCGGTGAGGCGATAAGGATTGTCTAAAGCAGGCTGCAAGTGAGGGTAGCGACTCTTTAAGCACTCAAACATGGCCGCTAGCTGGTGACGATGGTCAGCTATGTCTGGAATAGCTAGCAAAATGGCCGGTGCAGGCCGGTGTTTGTCGATGTAGAGACCGCCATTTTCAGCGATCGCTCCTACTACCGGCAGATAGTTCACCAGAGCGCTCACCCACCCTGCCGAGCGCCCCGTCACGATCATTACCGCAATACCTTTACGCCGCAATTGCTCAAACGACTTCAATAGCCCTGGAGCAAACTCTCCGGCGGTCGTGAGTGTGCCATCCATATCAGTGGCTACCAAGCGGATCTCAGAGAGCATTCGGCGGCTGAGCGCTGAGGTGAGTAGCTGTGGCTGCATCGTCTCCATCTGTGACCTAGCCAAAAATAATATTCAATCGAGCCATCAACTTTAGCCATTCTGGGGTCCGGTTGGGCAGTCTAAACACAAGTCAATCGTGTGCAGTGTCTTCCATGTCAACTGGCAATCCAACTGGTAATTCAACTGGCAACTCTGCTTTGAGTACAGCTCAAGCAACCGTAGATGACTTAGCAAAGGGCCTGCCAGACGGCTTGGCAAATAGCCTGCCCAATAGTCTGACCCCGGCCCCGATGCTATTGGCCCAAACACCTGCCGCGCCGCCAGCTTCTCAGGTTCCGGTCAGTCCGTGGATGTATACCTCCGGGGGCCTGTTTGCGCTGCTAGTGGGTCTGGGAATTTTTTCCTATTGGCAAAACCGCAAGCTGCAAAAACGGCTCAAGTTTGAAGACTACAAAAATAAAGAGCTGCAAAAACGGATCAAGCTGGCTATTAGCACCATTGCCAAGATGGAGCGCAATCCCGACCTGATTCACTCGCGTGACTTTAACCTTGACTATCTGCGGATGCGGATGGAGGAAAAGCAGTTCAACTTTGCCATTGTCAACCAGCTCAAGATCAAAGTCAAACAGCGCATTAGTGAAGCTCTCAGGCCCCAGCAGGCCAGCACTGGTATGGTCGGCATCGCCAGTAAGCCGCGCCTGATAGATCAGATATTTGATGTGGAATACACCTCACCCCACGACCCCAAACATCGCAAGCGCGTGCTCTTTCGCATTCAGATTCGCTTGACTAAGCTACCAGCCCAGGCGACTTCTAATACGGTAGAAGACATCGTCAAATGCATTGAGAATTTTCTTAACCCTCAAGACGACGGCAGCTTTTGGCAGCCCACCCTGCAAGGCCGGATTGCTAACATGAAGTGGGATCAGAAGGCTAAGCCCACGCCGCTGATGGTGCTTGAGCAGACTAATGAAGGTGTGAACGTGACTTTTAGAAGCAAGAAGGATAAGCAGGCGGCGCTTTAGAAGATGGGGAGACAGAATAAAGGAGGCAGGAGACAGAAGTCAGTCTGTAGCTGTCTCCTGTCTCCTGCCTTTTGATACTCCCGAGTCCGGGTACCTACTCTAGCTTTCCTTTTACTTCAGCCAGTTTTTCAGCCGAGAAGCCACCTGAGGCCGCCGCAGCTTGCGCATGGCCTTAGTCTGAATCTGACGTACCCGCTCTCTTGAGAGTTGAAAAATTCGGCCAACTTCTTCAAGCGTATGGGTTTCTCCGGTAGTTAGGCCATAGCGCAGCGCGATAATTTCTTTTTCGCGTTCGGTGAGCACCTCGGTGAGCACATCAGAAATTTCCTGACGCATCATCGACTCGCTGATTTGCGATTCGGGTGAGAGTGAGTTGCCGTCTTCTAGCAGCTCCATCAGCTCAGTATCTTCGCCTTTGCCGACACGGTGGTTGAGCGATAGCGACTTGCGCTGAACTTGTTGTAGCACCCGCAGCTGGTCGGGTGACATCTCTAAGGCGGCGGCAATTTCAACCTCAGTGGGCGATCTCTGTAGCTCTTTGCGCAGCTCACGGTGCGCTTTTTTGAGCTTGTTGAGCTTTTCTACAATGTGGATGGGCAGCCGAATGGTGCGAGCATCGTTGGCGATGGTGCGGGTAATGCCCTGGCGAATCCACCAGTAGGCATAGGTGGAAAACTTGTAGCCTTTGTCGGGATCAAACTTCTCAGCGGCCCGGTTGAGGCCCAGCGCCCCCTCTTGAATCAGGTCTAGAAAAGGCACTCCTCGGTTGAGGTAACGCTTGGCAATAGAAACCACCAGCCGCAGGTTGGAGCGAATCATTCTGCGCTTGGCAGCCCGAGCCTTGCGCAGCTTTTGCTTCAGCTGATATTCGCTACAGCCAAAAGAATCGGCCAGCTCAGCTAGGGTCGGACGGCGGTTGAGGCTTTCCGCCAGCGATTCAGAGTGCTCTTCGAGCTCTACAATGATGCGCACCTGACGGGCTAGCTCAATTTCCTCAGTGGGTTTGAGCAGCGGGTAGCGGGCCATTTCTTTGAAGAAAGCACCCACGGCATCATCGTTAGATGACTTGCGATAGCTAGATGAAGCCACAGCCAGGTCAGAATATTGGACTGAGTACTGAGCTTCTTCGGTTTCTGGTGAATCGTCTTCCAGGTCGTCATCGTCGTCGGCGAGGGCGGTGGCGCTGCTGTACTGACTAGAATAGGCACTCAGGCCCGGTGCATCGAGGTCGTCTTCCCATGCAGGTGAATTGCTAGATCCTCTGCTAGCTCCCTTGGGGGCCATATCCTCAAGAGAGCTATCATCAGGCGATGAGCCCTCATTATCACCGACTAGCTGACTGGTGAGGGTTTGGGTGGCACCTACAGTCTGCGAAGAGTTTTCACCCTGAGAAACGGAAGGACTGCTGGTGTCAGGATTGTAGGGGACTGTCATATTTAGAATCAGGTTCACATCATGACGATTTTTCTAGGCAAGCTAGCAATTGCTCCTCACATGCGGCGAAACACGTGCGGCGAAACACTATGGCAAATTGCGACTTTTCTACATTCAGCTACAGCTTCACTATAGCAATCCTTTACTGAGAAACTGTACAGCTGACGATTGCCCCAGTCGGTTGGCAATCTTTTGCAATCCCTTTGGGGCTTCGCCTGCTGAGGTTTTCACCTGCTTTGTTACGTTTCGTTGTCTACTTTGCCTCATTCTTAATGTGACTGGGCTTCAAGTAAGCAAACTATAGTTTACGCCTTGGCCGCTGTCGATTTTTTATTGTTAACTATGGGTGGAACTGAACAGGATTTATCGGCTGAGTGGGCAGAGGTGCTGGTTGATTGCCCTGGGGCTAAAGGGCTATACACCTACGACGTACCGGCGGCATTGGAGGTTAAGCCGGGGGATATCGTGAGCGTCTCTTTTGGCGCTCAGCAGGTCTGTGCGATCGCTATTCGGCTGACTCCTAAGCCGCCTGAGGGGTTAGACCCCTCATCGATAAAACCTATTGAAAGTATTGTTAATGCAACTTTCTTTAATAAAGAATATTGGCAGTTATTAAACCGTGTCGCCTGCTACTATCAGACGCCTTTTATTAAGGTGATTCGGACAACCTTACCCCCCGGATTGCTATCTAGATCGCAGCGCAGAATTCGGCTGAGTAAACACATCGCTATAGAAACAATAGAGTGTTTGACTAATCAGTCAGCCCTCTCTAAAACGGCAGCACAGCTAATAGCAACATTGCGCAACTCTCCTCAGGGAGACTATAGCTGGCACCATCTTCAGCGGCAGCTACCAGGTGGCTATGCGGGCACGGCGGCACTGCATCAGCTTTTACAGCTGGGTTGGGTTGAGAGCTATTTAGCTTCGCCCCGATCGCTCCGGGCGAAAGCACGGCAGGCGGTGCTTTTAATTAAATCTGCTCGGGCCTCGGCTGAGGAGGAGGGCTTCGCAGCCGAGGCCCAGCCGTCAGGTCGCCAGCGAGAAATCCTGATCGCACTGGAGCGGCACGGGGGCGAACTGTGGCTCAGCGATGCTCTACAGCTGCTGCATACAACCAGTAAGACGCTCAAAAAGCTGGCCGATCAAGGTTACTTAGTGATAGAGCCCCGCGAGGTGCTGCGCTTGGGAGAGCGGCTATCAGCGCGGCGCGATCAGCCTAAGCCCCTGACGGTTGACCAAGCCAGGGCGCTGAGCGGGCTTCAGCAGATGCGTGGCTATGGTGAGGCGCTGCTTCATGGGGTCACCAGCTCAGGGAAAACGGAGGTGTATTTGCAGGCGATCGCTCCTATTCTCCAGGCCCAAAAGTCTGCTCTGGTGCTGGTGCCTGAAATTGGGCTGACGCCTCAGCTCACCGACCGCTTTCGCGAGCGCTTTGGTGAGCAGGTCTGTGTCTATCACAGCGGGCTCTCGGCAGGCGAACGCTACGACACCTGGCGGCAGATGCTTACAGGCAAGCCTCAGGTAGTGATTGGTACTCGCTCAGCGGTTTTTGCGCCGCTGCCTCACCTAGGCATGATCATTCTCGATGAGGAGCACGATGACAGCTTTAAGCAGAGCCAGCCTATGCCCTGCTATCACGCCCGTCAGGTGGCGCGGTGGCGCTCTGAGCTGGAAAAGTGCCCGCTGATTTTGGGATCGGCGACGCCTTGTGTAGAAACTTGGGTGCGGTTCCGATGTGGGTCGGGGTTAAATGTCGCAGGTTCAACTCAATCTATGGGCCAACTTGCGGGCCAGTCTACGGGCGATTCGGCTGCGCTGCTTCACTATTTGTCTTTGCCTCAGCGGGTGCACGCTAGACCTCTGCCAGCGGTTGAAGTGGTCGATATGCGTGAAGAATTTCGCGAGGGCAATCGCACTATTTTTAGCAGGGCCTTGCAGCAGGCTTTAGAAGAGCTGTTGAGTGCGGGCAATCAGGGCATTTTGTTTATCCACAGGCGCGGACACAGCAGTTTTGTCTCTTGCCGCAGCTGCGGACATGTGATGGAGTGCCCGCACTGCGATGTGTCGCTGTCTTTTCATCAGCCTCACCGCGAGGCGGTAGCTAGCCTGCGGTGCCATTACTGCGGCTACGCTCAGGTACATCCGCCTCACTGCCCGGCGTGCGCATCGCCCTATCTCAAAAACTTTGGCAGCGGCACCCAGCGAGTGGTCAATGACCTGGCTAAATACCTCCCTCAGGCCCGCTGCATTCGCTTTGACAGCGACACCACTCGCAATAAAGGCGCGCACAGGGCTTTGCTCACCCGATTTGGGCAGGGCGAGGCCGACCTGCTGGTGGGTACCCAGATGCTCACAAAAGGCATTGACCTACCCCAGGTCACGCTGGTTGGCGTGATTGCCGCCGACGGTCTGCTGTTTATGCCAGACTATCGGGCCAGCGAGCGGGCCTTTCAAACGATTACGCAGGTGGCAGGCCGGGCCGGTCGGGGAGAGCAGCCGGGCCGGGTGATCGTGCAGACCTATAGCCCTGAGCATGTGGCGATCAAAGCGCTGACGCCCGCACTTGGGCCAGCAGAGGGGCAAACCGAAAGCCCGCAGGCGATCGCTGAAAAACCAGCGGATTTGCAGGGGGGATATGAGGCCTTTTTAACGGGAGAGCTGAGCGATCGCGCTGCTTTAGCCTACCCGCCCTACGGTCAGCTGGTGCTAATGCGGCTCAGCGGATTAGCAGCCACAGTAACCGAAAAAGCCGCCGAACAAATCGCGGCAGCCTTGACTGCCCGACTGCAAATCAGCCAAGACTTAAATAGAGATCAAAATCCCTATGAGATTATGGGGCCTGTCCCTGCCCCAGTCTTTCGCGTTGCCCGGCGCTATCGCTGGCACATTTTGCTCAAGCTCGGCCCCGATGCTGCCGTCCCTGACCTGACTGATTTGCGAAGCAAGTGTCCTAAAGGTGTCAGCCTCACGATTGATGTTGATCCGCTGAATCTGTCATAGCCGCTTGCCCGGACTTCCCGATCAGGGCATAGAGTGTCTCTGGCCTTCGTCAGGCACCTGGCGGGTCGATTGGACTGATAAAAGTTTTGGTGAAGGAAAAATCTCCAGCTTTTGTGATTTTATAAGGTGTGATGCTTGTGATTTTGTAGCCCACCCCGACTAGGCAAATCCCATCAGACAGATTTCTTTTTCCTTCAGCTGGCTAGTGCCCCATCTTGGAATTGCGATCGCGCTTGCAATTGTACTGACCTGGGCCATCAGCTTTTTGACGGCCTTTATGACTGGCGCTCAGGCCATTGGCCCGGTCGGCTGCGCCCTGCTTATTCCCTGGTTTACCTTTTTGTATACCGGGCTTTTTGTCACTGGCCACGACGCTATGCACGGCAGTATTGCCCCGGCTAGCCCTCGACTCAATCGGGCGATTGGCGAATTGTCTTTGCTGCTCTACGGCCTGATTCCCTACGATAAGCTCTACCAGTCTCATGCCGATCACCATCGGTTTCCAGCTAGCCACCAAGATCCCGACTTTCACAATGGCAAACATACGCATGGGCTGCTTTGGTACCTTCAGTTTATGCGCAGCTATTGGACGGTTCGCCAGACGGTGGGCATCGTTTTAATCTATAACGGACTGCATCGAGTCCTTGGGGTGCCGGAGGCCAACCTGCTGGTGTTCTGGGCAATTCCAGCTTTGCTCAGCTCAGTGCAGCTGTTTTACTTTGGCACTTATTTAGTCCATCGCCATTTGCCCGATACCTACAGCACGCCGCTGCACGCTAATAGCGTCTACTGGCCTATCGCGATTTCTCTAGTCACTTGCTACCATTTCGGCTATCACCGTGAGCACCATACTTTTCCGGAGGTGCCGTGGTGGCAGCTGCCGCAGATATCGCTCAATTCGGCTCAGTCGATTCATCAGGTCGAGATAAAGTATAGATGTGCCAGTAGTGGCAGCACGTTGGCCACAATGAGTAGACCTTTGGTCCAGCGCGATCGCACTCGCCTGAAAACATAGAGACTGGCCACCAGCATTAGCCCCTGCTCTATCGGCCCAACAATGCCACCGTAGTAATTCCTATCCCAATAAGAAATGGGGCTCTCAAAGCGAAAGTTGCTCAGCGGTAAAAAGTGGCGATGGGCATCTTCATGGTGCACCGGCAGATCTTCCAGGCAGTGCAGCAGTACGCTGGCAAACAGCAGAGCAATACCTGTCTGCTTAAAGTAGAGCATCAGCCCCATCCCAATCAGCGCTAAAGGAATAGAGTGACCCAGATCGAATGCGGTCTGCCAAAAAGGTCGATAGTATTCCACTCCCCAGATCTGACTTTCGGGGACATTGGTCAGCAGCTTTAGCCCCAGATAAAAGCCAAACATGGTCAGATCTGGAATGATTGCGCCCCAGATAATCAATGGGTTCCATTGTGGCTGACCTTTCCGGTTGAGCAGGGCCAGGTTGAAAATAGCGTGGGCAGGGGTATTCATACGGTCTCTTTACTGTCAACCTGCGATCGCAAGGTCAGATAATGCGGCGCTACGCTTACAGAATAGACCTTACTCCGACGGCTACCGATGAAATTTGGCTCCTCTGTTGCTTTACTATCACTGATTGCGCTAGGCGGCACTTTAGTCGTGACTAACCCCAGTGAAGAAGACTATGCTCAATATCTCTTAGAGAGCGTCACGGGTGAGGCGCAGGTAGCTGTATGTCAGCCCGAGGGATTTTCTCAATGGTTAGGGAAAGTAGGCGAGGTGATTAGTGAGGTGTGTCAGGAGGCGATCGCCAGCGGTCAAAGTCTCTCAGCCGACGAAACACAGGCGCTGATTATGGACAATACTGAATATAGCAATCGCGTCTTCTTCAGCACATACATTACCGAAACGCCCTTGGGAAACTACAGAGCCATCGGCGTTTTCAACAGATTCTTTTTGCGAGAGGCAAAAGGCCCCAAAAATATCTCATGAGCACTCACCGCCCAATCTATCTAGACTGCAACGCCACTACACCCGTAGACCCGCAGGTGCTCGCCGCCATGCTGCCTTTTTTTACAGACTACTTTGGCAATCCGAGCAGCTTGAATCATTCGTACGGATGGGAGGCAGAAGCGGCGGTAAAGCAAGCGAGAGAGACTTTAGCAGCGGCGATTAACGCTGAGCCGGTTGAGATTGTTTTTACTAGCGGTGCGACTGAAGCCAATAATTTGGCCATTAAAGGTGTTGCTGAAGCCTACCTGTCTGAGGGCAAGCACATCATTACGGTACAAACCGAACACAGCGCCGTGCTCGATCCCTGCCGGTACCTAGAGACATTGGGATTTAGCGTTACCTATTTACCCGTCGGTTCAGACGGGCTAATCGATCTGTTGCAATTAGAACAGGCTTTTCGACCCGATACAATTTTAGTTTCGGCAATGGCAGCGAACAATGAGATTGGCGTGCTGCAACCGATTGCAGAGATTGGGCAGATGTGCCGCGATCGCCACGTCATCTTCCACACTGACGCCGCTCAAGCCCTGGGCAAAGTCTCTTTAGATGTGCAGGCAATGAACATCAGTTTGCTGTCGATGACTGCGCACAAGCTCTATGGGCCTAAGGGCGTTGGCGCTCTGTATGTGCGCAGGCGCAATCCTCGGGTGCAGGTAGCGCCTCAGCTGCACGGTGGCGGACAGGAGAGAGGGCTGCGATCAGGAACCTTATATACCCCGCAGATTGTAGGGTTTGGTGAAGCGGTGAAGCTGGCTACAGCAGAACAACCTGAGATGGCAGAGAAGTTGGGCGGGTTGCGTGATCGCCTCTGGCATCATCTCTCTAAACTCCCTGGCATCCACCTGAACGGGCACCCTACCCAGCGGTTATCCAACAATCTCAACGTCAGTATTGAAGGGGTCAACGGCTCTACTCTGCTTTCCAAACTACAGCCTGAAGTAGCGCTCTCATCGGGCTCTGCCTGTAGTTCTGAAAATTTATCGCCCTCTCATGTGATCAAGGCTTTGGGGCGGAGTGATGAATTGGCGCGAGCGACGCTTCGCTTTGGACTGGGGCGCGCGGCAACGGCAGCAGAAATTGATCGGGTAGGGGAAGTTGTGACGGCAGCGGTGCTAGCGCTTAGGTCAGCGCTGAAGTAATACCGCGCAGTAAAGAAATATGAGCGATTTTCCAAATGGGAATGTGCGGATATGAAGACGTGCAGATGTGAAGTAAGACGTGTGTAAAGAGACGTAAAACGATCTCTAAGACTGTATCCACTTTATGCTTACCTACTTGATGTGCAACGATGCATTGCAGTTTTCTAAGAACTATACGTTGCGTGACGGTTCGCATGATAGATTTTTAAAAAGACATCTCCCATAACAGAGCGCGACCAGCCCAAGGGGGTGCTGGCCAGAGGGCTGTGGGGCAGCGATTAGAAGGCAAATCGTTGCAAAAACAAGTCATTACAAAAAAATAGACAAAGGTAAATTGCGAGAATGAAAAAGTTCCTTTTCTTGGGCCCGATTGCTTTCTTATTCGTCACAGCCCCTCTGTTTGCCAGCAGCGCCCGGTCACTCCGAGCTAGCCCGCTCAAGAACGACTTGCCTGAGACGCACGACCATTCTCATGAATTCCCTGAACAGACTGCTCAAAGCACTGAAGCTATTTATTCGCCAAGCGATCACTATGCTCTTGAAAACTCCGATATAGCGCTCACGCAATCTCTTCAAGATGTTCGCTACCGGGAGCTATCTAAATCTGTACAAACTTTTCTTGCAACTCTGGATGAAGACCAGCGTGCCTCCGTTGTTTTACCTTTCGACGATCCCTACCGTACCCGAGACTTTTGTTACGTACTGGCCCGCTGCAACGAAGACTATGTTTTGCGGATTGCAGACCTCAACTCGACTCAAAAAATTGCACTGAACAATTTGTTGATGAAAAGCTTTAGCGGGATGGGGTATTCGAGAGCGGTTCAAACCATGAACAACGAATGGCTCATCGAAGAGATGGAAAATGCTCACCGGGCTGATCCTGAAAATTATCCTACCGTTGGGAGCCCTTTAGTGGCTGAGTGGACGCCGCCGCCGCAGCGCAACGCCCCTAATTTCTACATTGCCTTTTTCGGAGACCCTGGCTCGCTCAATCCCTGGGGGCTGCGGTTTGAAGGTCATCACCTGAGTCTGAATTTGACCTTTGGCGGAGAGGGCGAGCAAATGGCGGTAGCGACCCTACCGATGTTTTTTGGCTCTAGCCCGACAATTGTGCCTGAAAGCCCAGCGGTAGATCCTGGCGAAACTACCCCCTATCCCCGGTGGCAAGCGCAAGAGGGCCAGCAAATGCTGCACCGTGAAGCCTGGTTAGGTCGCTCCTTTTTACAAACGCTAGACGCGCAAACACTTGATCTCGGTACCTGGTCAGCGTTGCCCGATGTAGTCTTGGCGGGCGGTGCCGATGCGCCGCTAGATGCCTTGAGCTATCTGGAGGGAGAGAAAGCCGGTATCGCCGTGGCTGATTTGGATGGGCTACAGCAAGAACTGCTCTGGGAACTTGCTCTGGAATTTTTGCAGACGCAGGCAAATTATCATGTCGATCTGGAGGCTGTTAAAGCTGACCTAGCGGATGCTCGCGTGTGGTGGTACGGCGATATCGAAGATGAACAGCAGGACTTGTATGTTCGGGTGCAGAGCGATCGCTATCTGATCGAGCTGCTACAGTCCAATACCTTTGGGGTGCTCAGTGAGGTGGCTTCTAACCACGTTCATGCTTCCTTTAGAGATCTGACTAGCGACTGGGATTACGACGCTTTGAGCACGCATTTGCAGGAGCACCACCAGGGCGCGACAGCCCATTCTCATTAGGGAGTGATGAATACTGGCTTTGAGGGAGCGATTCTCCATTAGGAGAGGCTGCGCCAACACGAAAGGGACGATCCCTGCGACAATGAAGCCGACTTCCTCAATCAATGGCAACGATGGCTCCAGAAACGCAGCGCAGCTTTTTAGGCGGACTATTCGGCAGCTCGCGGCCCCTGACGATTTCCGTCATGCTGATGTACATCGGCATCGCGATTACGCTGGTGTTTGCCTTGGCTGCCCTCTTTGCCCCGCTGATGCAAAGCTGGGGTTGGATTCAAGATCCCGCTGCTGGCCTGACGAATCCGATTCATGAGCCGCCCTCTGCGGCGCACTGGTTTGGCACCAGCCGTCAGGGCTACGATATTTTTGCGCGAACGCTGTACGGGGCGCGGGCCGCTTGGCAGGTCGTGCTGCTGGCCACCGCGATGAGCGTCGTCATTGGGGTGCCGCTGGGCATGTTTAGCGGTTACCGGGGGGGGCGAATCGACCGGGCGCTCCTGTTTTTTATGGATACTATTTATACGCTACCGGGGCTGCTGCTGTCAGTGACGCTGGCTTTTGTAGTGGGGCGCGGGGTGGTGAATGCGGCGATCGCGCTTTCGATTGCCTACGTGCCGCAGTACTACCGGGTGGTGCGCAACCATACGGTTAGCGTCAAAACTGAGCTATTTATCGAAGCGGCGCAGTCGATGGGCGCTTCTACCTGGGCCGTGCTCTCTCGCTATCTTTTTCTCAACGTGGTGCAAAGCGTCCCCGTGCTCTTTACGCTCAACGCTGCCGATGCGGTTCTAATACTGGGCGGACTAGGCTTTTTGGGCTTGGGCCTACCCGAATCTACACCCGAGTGGGGCGATGCCTTGCGTCAGGCCCTCGACGCTCTGCCGACGGGCATCTGGTGGACGGCGTTGTTTCCTGGGTTGGCAATTACGCTGATGGTGACGGGCCTCTCGCTGATTGGCGAAGGACTTAACGAATTTATCAATCCTCTCCTACGCCGCGAAAACTGGGACTGATAGCAGCCGCGAAAACAGGCAAACTGTCCGGTGATCGCTATGAAAAAACGAGGAAATCCGCAAGCAGAACCTTCCTCGTTTCATCTGAACTCATTGTTCAAACAGCTACCGGTGCTGCACTATCGCTATCCGACCAGGTGAGCTTCTAAGAACCACAGGCGCTTGTCGATAGTTCGGGAGATTTCTACGTACAGATCGTTTGTGTCCTGATCGCCTAGCTCGTCTGCTTTATCGATGTTTTCGCGCAGATGCTTAGCATAGGCCGCGTAGCGATCTGCTAGGGCGGCAACGTGCTCCATGCCGCCAACTGCATCGAAGTCATATTCGGGCAAAATAGATTCGCTAGCGGCGGCGCGCACGGTGCCCATGGCAGTCCCCGCTAGGGCGGTTACCCGTTCAGCCACCATATCGCTGTACTCTTCCAGCTCGCCTGCCATTTCGTCAAACAGGAGATGCAGCTGGTAAAAATCTTTACCTTTCACGTTCCAGTGGGCCTGCTTGGTTTGAGTGCGCAGGTCGGTAGTGGTGGCCAGCGTGCCGTTGAGCATGGCGACTACCGACTGACGGGTATCTAGCGGCAGGTCAATCCGAGTGGGATAGAAGGCGGGTTTGGAAGTTATTGAAACCATGAGAGTCTCCAGATAAAAAAGGGGTCTAAGAGCCTTTAGAGAGCTGCCTTTAGAGAGCTCAGGCTGAGGTCAAGGGCTGTAAAGGACGTTTTAGAGCAGTCAAGATGGCTAATAATAGCGCACTCCTTTT